>JBFJWO010000308.1:0-6500 GCA_041623575.1 Gammaproteobacteria bacterium | reverse complement strand
CGGTGGCGAGGAGCGCGAGGCGGCGGTCGTGCTCGAGCCCGGTCGATCGAAAGAGGTGCTCTGCGAGCACGAGCGCAACGGCACTTGCCCGGTGCGCGCCCGGGTGCGCGGCGCGGCCCACGTGAACACCGGCCCCGTGATGCTGGCGCTACGGGCCTAGCGGCTGCGGAGCCGCGCGGGCAGGGCGTCGCGCAACGGACGGATGTAGTCGAAACCGAAACCGCAGCAGCCGCCGACGATCTGCACGCCCTGCTCGACCCAGCGTTGCGCCTGGGCGAGAAACTGCTCGGGCGTGTCGCTGTTGCGCTGCTCGGGGTCGGCGCGGCGCGCCACGTAGTCGCGTCGGTCCGCATCCGGGTAGACGGCGATCGGCCCGTTCCAGCGCTCGCGCAGGACCTGCAGGCAGCGCTCGGTAGTCTGCGGCGGGGTGTGGAAGATCGCCATGACGTCGCCGCCCAGCGGCAGGACGGCGTCGACGCCCTCGGCGAACGGTTCGTCGGACGTGTGCCCGACATGGAGCGCTCCGTCGTCCGGGGCGTGCGCCTTGAAACCGGGCCACACGGGCAGGCCGCTTGCCTGGCAGGCTTCGACGACCCAGCGCCGGTGCAGGGTATTGCCGGTCGACTCGGCCAGCAGGAAGTCGACGCCGCTCTCGGCGAGTATGCTCGCCTGCTCGCGCAGGTTGGCGCGGCACTGGTCTTCGTGATAGCCCGTCCACCCGTCGGACAGGCGCTGCGGCAGCGCTTCGCCACCGACCTTGATGCCGAAGTTCGACACCGAGCCCGCGATGTAGACGGCGCGACCGTTCGCGGCGCGCGCGCGCGCTTCCTGTGCCAGCACCACCGCGCGCAGGTTCAACTCGCGCGTCAGGTCACCGAGCCCGATGGGTTCGAGACAATGGCGCGCCGTCGAGTAGGTATTGGTGGTGACGATGTCGACGCCGGCGCGGATGTAGGTCTCGTGCATGAATCGCACGGTATCGGGGTGGGTGTGTTGCGCCGCGCCCGCCCAGGCCGTGACCCCGATCGGCACGCCCAGCGCCTGCAGTTGCGTACCGACCGCACCATCGAGCACCAGGACCTCGCCGTCGGCGAGACGCTGGCGCAACGCTTCGTAGTGGCTCATGTTTCGCTCCGGCCAGCCGTCGCTGCACTGTGTGAGGTCGGCCCTTGCGCCGAGGGCCAGCCGCGCGGCGTTAGAGTCGAGGTGATCGAAAACGGCGCCTCCGGGCCTCGTGTCGTCTTCGCGACAATCGCACCGGTGGACGCCCGGCACCGGCGACGGCCGGGCCGACCATCGAAGGGCTGAAAGTATACAAGCAATTGCCTATGATGCGATCTCGCGGGTGCACAACGACATCGACACCACAGCACCCGCACCGCGAGGCCAGGGGCGGTGACCCGGCGATTGCCAAGCGCTCGCCGTGTCCGCCCTCGTCGCGCCGGACGTCAACGACGAGAGGAGGATAGACATGAACCATCGGTTTCATCTGCGGCGGCGGGAATTCCTGGCCGGGACGGCGGCGGCCGGCGGACTCGTGCTGGCCGGCGCCACACCGGCCTGGGCCGCGCCCCGGCGCGGCGGGCGGCTGATCATCGCCGAGGCGGGCGGCGCATCCACGGACTCGCTGGATCCCCGCACCCTCACTTCGCGCTACCACGCGCTGATCGGCTATGCGTTCGGCAACTGCCTGACCGAGATCGGTCGCAACGACGAGCTGATCGGCGAGCTGGCGACCGGCTGGGAATCGTCGCCGGATGCGTTGACGTGGACGTTCGAACTGCGCCGCGGCGTGGAGTTCCACAACGGCAAGACCATGACTTCGCAGGACGTGGTCTACTCGCTCGACCTGCACCGTGGCGAGGGCAGCAAGTCCGGCGCCAAAGGGCTGATGGGCGGCATCGCGGACATCAAGGCCGACGGGCCGAACCGCATCGTGGTGACGATGCATTCCGGCAACGCCGACGTGCCCTACCTGATGTCGGACTTCCACCTGCTGATCGTGCCGGCGGGGACCACCGACTTCGGTGCCGGGGTCGGCACCGGCGCGTTCGCGATGAAGTCGTTCTCGCCCGGCGAGCAGTGGGTCGGCACGCGCAACCCGAACTACTGGAAGCCCGAGCGCGGTCACCTCGACGAGGTCGAGATCGCGGCCGTGAGCGACAGCGCGGCGCGTCTCAACGGGCTGATGACGGGCGAGCTCGGCATCATCGGGCGCCTCGATGCGAACTCCGCCGCGCTGCTCGCGAGCTCCCCGGACATCGAGGTCCACAACAGCCCCGGGCCGGGCCATCGCCCGCTGCTGATGCTCTGCGACCGCCCGCCGTTCGACAACGCCGACCTGCGCATGGCGCTCAAGCTCTCGCTCGACCGCGAGCAGATCCTCGACAAGATCATGGCCGGCTACGGCTCCATCGCCAACGACCACCCGATACCGCCGATCGACCCGTTTTACGCCGCCGACATCCCGCAGCGCGTCTACGACCCCGAGAAGGCGGCCTTCCACTACAAGCGTTCCGGCCACAGCGGCAAGCTCGCTCTGCACGCCTCGGACGTGACCCACGTCGGCGCCGTCGACCAGGCGGCGCTGATCCGCGAGAGCGCGGCGAGAGCCGGTATCGCGATCGATATCGTGCGCGAACCGGCCGACGGTTTCTGGTCCAACGTGTGGATGAAGGTCAACCTGATGATCGGCGCCTGGGGCGGGCGCCCGACGGCCGACATCATGCTCTCGACGGCGTACAAGTCCGATGCCTCGTGGAACGACACCGCGTGGCGGCGAGCGCAGTTCGACGAGATCCTGGTGGCCGCGCGCGCCGAGACCGACTTCGCCAAGCGCAAGCGGATGTATCACGACCTGCAGGTGATGATCCACGAGGACGGCGGCGCCGGCATCCCGTTCTTCATCAACAACCTGTACGCCGCGCGCGCCAGCGTGAAGGGCCTGTTCCCGAGCGGCGCGTTCTCCATCTCCGGCGCGAGGGCGGCCGAACGCGCCTGGCTGGAGGGCTGAGCCATGCCCGTCCCGCCAATGCGCGGGACGACCGGCGGCACACGGATGTGCCCGGTTCTCGCACGGTGCGTTGCCGACGGTAGCGTACGCTCGAGGCGCAGACCGTACCGGTGCCCCTGACCGGCCTGGTCTTCAAGCGGCTGCTGTCGGGGCTGGCCACCCTGCTGATCGTCTCCGCGATGGTGTTCGCGGGCACCGAGTTGTTGCCCGGCGACGTCGCCGAGGCGATCCTCGGGCAGCAGGCGACCCCGCAAGCCGTCGCCGCGATCCGCGCCGAACTCGACCTCGATCGCCCGGCGCTGGCGCGTTACTGGGACTGGTTGTCCGGCTGCCTCACCGGCGACCTCGGCCGCTCGCTCGCCAACGGTCGCGAGGTGACCGATCTCATCGCCGGGCGCCTCGGGCGCTCGTTCCTGCTGGCGGGCCTGGCCGCGCTGATCGCCATTCCGCTGGCCGTCGGGCTCGGCCTGATCGCCGCGCTCTACGAAGACCGGCTCACCGACAAGGGGATCTCGGCGACCACGCTGGCGCTGGTGTCCATGCCGGAGTTCCTGGTCGGCTACCTGCTGCTGTACGTGTTCGCGGTGAAGCTCGGCTGGTTGCCGGCGCTGTCGCGCCTGACCGACACCATGTCGGTGCTCGACACCCTGCGGGCGCTGGCGTTGCCGTGTATCACCCTGGCGCTGGTGGTCTCGGCGCACACCATGCGCCTGACGCGTGCCGCGGTGCTCTCGGTCATGACCCAGCCCTACATCGAGATGGCGGAACTCAAGGGCGCGACGCGGCGGCGGATCATCTTTCGCCACGCGCTGCCCAACGTGCTCTCGACGGTCCTGAACATCGTGCTGCTGACACTCGCCTATCTGGTGGTCGGCGTGGTGGTGGTGGAGGCGGTGTTCAACTACTCCGGCATGGGCAAGCTGATGGTCGACGCGGTGGCCAAGCGCGACGTGCCGCTGGTGCAGGCGTGCGGGCTGATCTTCGCGAGCGTGTACGTGACGCTCAACGTGAGCGCGGACATCCTCGCCATCCTGGCCAACCCGCGCCGGCGGCGGCCGAAATGATCCGCGGCTGGCTCTCCGAGGTCGACCTCGGCGCGCGCATCGGCATCGTCGTGCTGGTGCTGTTTGCCGTGCTCACGCTGGTGGGCCCGGCCTTGTCGCCCTACGGGGAAACGCAGGTGATCGGCGGCGCGTGGGACGCGCCGAGCGCCGCCAACTGGCTCGGTACCGACCGCATCGGGCGAGACATGGCCACGCGCATCCTGTTCGGGGCACGCATGACGGCGATGCTCGCGCTGGCCGCGGCGCTCGGCGCGTTCCTGATCGGGTGCACGCTCGGTATCGCGGCCGCCGTGGCGGGCGGCTGGATCGATCTCGTCGCCACGCGCATCGTCGATGCGGTGATGGCATTTCCCTCGCTGATCCTGGCGTTGATCGTGCTCTCGGTGCTCGGCACCTCGATCCCGGTCCTGGTGGCGGTGATGGCGGTGCTCGCCTCGACCGTGGTCTTTCGCCTGGCGCGCGCGGTGGCGGCGGACATCAACGCGATGGAGTACGTGGAGATCGCCCGCCTGCGCGGCGAGGGCATGGGCTGGTTCCTGTTCCGCGAGATCCTGCCGAACGCCGCGCCGACGCTCATCGCGGAGTTCGGGCTGCGGTTCGTGAACGCGGCGATCTTCATCTCCTCGCTGTCGTTCCTCGGCCTCGGGATCCAGCCGCCGTTCGCCGACCTCGGCGGCATGGTGCGCGACAACGCAATGGCGATCACCTTCGGGCGTATCGCGCCGCTGCTGCCCGCCATCGCGCTCGCGATCCTGGCGATCGCCGTCAACCTCGTCGTCGACGCGGTCCTCAAGCGCAACGCCAACCTGGACCTGCGGTGAGCGCGACACCGCTGCTCACGATCGACGATCTGCACGTCGAGGCGCGCGCGCGAAACGGCGCCGCCCGTGCTTCCTGGAAAGCGATCCTGAAGGGCGTCAGCCTCGGCGTCGCGCGGGGCCAGGTGCTCGGCCTGATCGGCGAATCCGGTGCCGGCAAGTCGACCCTCGGGCTCGCCGCGATGGGCCACGCGCGCCGTGGCTGCAGGATCTGTGGCGGCGAGGTCGTGCTCGGCGGGCTCGCGTTACGCCACCTCGACGCCGCGCAACTGCGCGACCTGCGCGGGCGCCGCGTGGCGTACGTGGCGCAGAGCGCGGCCGCGGCGTTCAACCCCGCGCACACCATCCTGCGCCAGGTCCTCGAAGTGACACAGATCCACCGCGACCTCGATCGCCGCCGGGCGCGCGAGCGGGCCGTGCAACTGTTCGAGCGCATGGCGTTGCCGCACCCGGCCGCGTTCGGCGAGCGTTACCCGCACGAGGTGTCCGGCGGCCAGTTGCAGCGCGCGATGACGGCCATGGCGCTGGCCGGCGAGCCGGACCTGATCGTGTTCGACGAGCCGACCACGGCGCTCGACGTCACCACCCAGATCGAGGTGCTGGCCATCATTCGCGAAGCGGTGCGCGAGACCGGTGCGGCCGCGCTCTACATCTCGCACGACCTCGCCGTCGTGGCGCAGATCGCCGATCGCATCAAGGTGCTGCGCGACGGCGTCGAGATCGAGGAGCAGGGCACCGGCGAGTTGCTCGCGCACCCGGGGCACGAGTACACCCGCGCGCTGCTCGGCGTGCGCAGTGCGCGCGCGAAGACGAACGCCGCACCGGCCGCGCCGCTGCTCGTCGTGCGCGGCGTCTCGGCAGCCTACGGGCGCACGCCGGTACTTCACGAGGTGGACGTGAGCGTGCAGCGCGGCCACAACCTGGCACTGGTCGGCGAATCGGGCAGCGGCAAGTCGACGCTCGCGCGGGTGATCTGCGGCTTGCTGCCGCCAAGCAGCGGCAGCGTGTCGCTGGACGGTGCGCCGTTGTCGCCTGCCTTGGCGGGGCGTTCGCCGGAGGCGCGCCGTCGCATCCAGATCGTCTACCAGAATCCCGACGTGGCGATGAACCCGCGCCATACGGTCGCCGACATCGTCGGTCGCGCGGCGCGCGTGTTCCTCGGGCGCGATGCCGCCGGGGCGCTGCAGCGCACGCGCGAGCTGCTGCGCCTGGTGGGGCTGGACGAGGACTACTCGGCGCGCTACCCGGGGCAGCTTTCGGGCGGGCAGAAACAACGCGTGTGCATTGCGCGGGCGCTCGCCGCGGATCCGGACCTGGTGATCTGCGACGAGGTGACCTCGGCGCTCGACCCGCTGGTCGCCGACGGCATCGTCGCGCTCCTCGCGGCGTTGCAGCGCGAACTCGGGATCTCCTATATATTCATCACCCACGACCTGGCGCTGGTGCGCTCGATCGCCGACGAGGTGACGGTCCTGCGCGACGGCCGGGTGATCGATGCGGGTGATCGCGAGAGCGTGTTCGCAGCGCCCGGCGACGGCTACACCGGGCAGCTGATCGCCGCCACACCCCAGATGCGGCTCGGCTGGCTCGATTCGGTGCTGGCCG
>JBFJWO010000307.1:0-6534 GCA_041623575.1 Gammaproteobacteria bacterium | reverse complement strand
GTGAGTTCGTGGGCCAGCACCTCGTCGCCGCTCGGCGTACCCGGACGGTATTCGCCGCGGTTGAAGAACACGTGCGCCCCGGCGGTGAACGCGCGCGCCCGGATCTCGCTGGCGAGGTCGTGCGAGCGTGCGTCGTCGTGGACCCGCACGGCGCCGAAGTCGCGCTGGAACCGCGCCTGCATGAAAGCGCGCCGGGTACTGTCGAGCGCCTGCCCGCCCGCCGTCGCGTGGGCCAGCGTGCGCTCGAAGCGCTGCGCCCGCGTCGGCGGCGAACCCGCCACCGGGCCGGTCAGTTTCAGGCGCTGCAGCGCGGCGCCTTCCTCTTCCAGCAGTCCTTCCCCGTCGACGCCACCGTGCGAAGCTTCGTCCGCGCGGGGCGACTCCACGTCCGAGATGCGTTGGAGCGGGCGCGCGCTGGCCGCCAGCATCGAGACCTCGGGCGCCGCCAGCGCAACCGCCGGGCCGTTCAGGACCTCGGCGGCAACGCGGTCCGCCTCGCGCTCGAAAACATCGCCGGGCGCACTGACCCGCAGCTTGGCCTGGACCGTGGCGGCACCCCGGCAACCCGGGCAGCCGCCCCCGCAGGCGCAGCCGGGGCGGAACGCGGCGGGCGCGGCGCTCCGGCGAGCCGAGGCGGGCACGGCGCGGCCCTCGCGAGGACGTTGGGGTGCGCGCCGAAGCGGGCCGCCCGCCTGCCGTCCCTTCGCTACGCGCACGCTGGATGCCCGGGCGTCGGCGCCATCGCCTGTCTCGCCGGCCGTGGCTGGTCGCGTACCGGTCCCGACGCTAGCGCCGGGAGCGGGCGCGCCCGAAACAGTAGGCGCAGAAGTCGTATCCGAGCTGCTCGGCCTCGGCGATCGATTTGAAACGCACGCACCGATCGATACGGATCTCGTCGATCTGGCAGCCGCTCTTCTCGTTCTTGAGGTCGTGCAGTTCCCGGTTCGAGGAATTGCCGAGATAGCGCGAAGAACGCCGGTCTTTCTCCACGTCGCTGACCAGGCGCTGGCTGACGTCGACGTCGAGAATCAGGTCGCGGTAATTGCACACGCCCGTCTGCGGGCGCATCAGGGTGGAATCGGCACACAGCGTCTCGTCGTCACGGTCCTGGGCGCGCACGAAAACCGAGGCGTTGGTGGCGACGTTGCGGTTGATCCGCAGCCCGCCGCTCAACCGGGACGACCCCGTGCCCTGCCCACCGGTGTCGCCGGCGGCAGTGCCGAGGCCGGCCGATTCCCCCGTCGACAACTGCTGTGCGCTCGCCCGGTGCGCCAGCTTGTAATAGCCCTTGTTGTCCGTGGTGACGGCGGGCAGCGCGTCCACGCGCTGGCCGTTGCCAGCGTACAACGCCACCTCGATGCCGGCCAGCGGGCAGCCCCGGCGATCGTAGACGTGGCCCTGCACCGCCCAGGTGCGGGCATCGGGTTTCTCGCGCGGCGCCGTCGCCCGGCGGTTCTCCATCCTGAGCGCGCCGATGGTGTCGGCGTTGGCGTCGAGCCGGGCCGCGGCCTGCACGGTGCGCGGGTGGCGGGCGTCGTACTTGGTCTGCAGGCGGTTCTCCTCGCGCGCCTGCAGCTTGGCCTTGCTGCTGCGCAGCGCCATCAGGCGTTGCAGGCCCTGCTGGCGCAGCAGGTCGTTGTCCCTGACGCCCTGCTCGAAGACCCGCTTGACCTCGGTCTTGGCGACACGCTTGGGTTCTTTGACGCTCATCGTCCCCTCTCCTGCGCGAGCGCGCGGGCGCTCACGGTAATAGCCTCAGCATCGAGCCGGTATTCTGCCCGGCAGCCGCCTGCGGAGCGCCGAGGTTGGCCCCCAGCCGGAACTGGTCGTCGTCGTCGCCGCACAGGTTGAACAGGTCGAACAGCACGTGGTTTGGCTCGACGTCCTCGTTGCCCCCGAACAGGTTGAAGCCGAAGATGCAGTGCGTGGCCTGGTTGACGAGGGTGAAATTGGCGAAAAAGCTCATCGTCAGCGCCGAGAACAACGCCCCCACGATACCCTCTTTGAAGCGGTTGCTCTGCACCCTCACCGACCAGCCGATCACGATCGCCTGCGACAGGTGGATCTCGTCGAAAACGAAATCGTTGGCAATGTCGCACTGGTTGTCCTGGAAGCTCACGTCGTCGAGGCTCACCACCGCGATCGAGGTGATGCCGAGCTTGATGCCGGTGCGGTCGATGAGGTCGAGCAGGATCTGGTTGTCGTTGCATTCTATGTTGCCGTTGCCGAGGTAGCCGAACAGGCGCCGGGTGTCGAGGCCCGGCTGCGAGACGATGTAGAAGTCCGGGTCCACGGGATTGGCCACCGGGGTGTCGTCCAGGGTCTCGCCGCTGAACAGGAACTGCTGCAGGTAGAGTTCGTTGGAGATCCCGAGGTTGAACAGGTACACGCACGATACCGCAAACGACGGTGCGCCGGCGGCAAACACGAACCCCTGCGAAGTCAACTGGTTGTCGAGCACCGACACCGGTCCGAGCGCGGTGACGGAGAGCGCGCGCCCGAGCGGCTGGCTCACGATGTTGCCGTGCACGCTTGCCGCCGGCACCCCGTTCTGGCGCGGGTACAGCCGATCGAAGATCTCCACGACCACCTTCGGCGCGGTGGCGAACTGCACCCAGATGCCGGCGCGGGCACCGGCGCTCGCCTCGTTCGCCGACTGGTCGGTCTTGGCGCCGTTGTTGACGATGCGGTTGCGCGCAATGTCCAGTCCCTCGGCATGCAGCACGTAGATGCCGCACACCGGCATCAGGTGATCGGGGCCGTTGTCGACGATGCGGTTGTCGTGGATCTCGGCGTTCTCCACGTCGGCCAGGCTGATGCCACCGTAGCCCATGCTCTCCAGCATGTCCTCGGGTACGGCCTCGAGCTCGCGGAACAGGCAGTGCTCGATCTGGTTGCCGAGGATCTGCAGGCCGTTGACGCTGACGAACTCGTCGCTGCCGTCGAGGTCGAAGAAGCCCACCACGCCGATGCCGTTCAGGCCGAAACCGAGGATGCGGTTGCGCTCGATGCGGATGTCGTAGAGCGCGCCGGCCGACTGGTACTGCGGCTCATCCCCCTCGACGCCGCCGCCCGGCGGGATAAGTATCCCGCCCGGGCCGCAAGGGTCGCAAGGGTCGTCGAGGCCGATGACCCAACCCAGCCGCGGCCCCCTCAGCGTCGACTCGACGTCCACTTCCACCAGCGAGCCCAGGGTGATGCCGTTGCCCATGCCGCCTTCGAGCAGGTTGTCGATGACCTGCACGCGCTCCGAGGTACCGCCGAGGTGCAACCCGCCGCGCCCGGCATCGACCGTCCCGGGCGGTGTCGCCACCGCGCCGGGCGCCGGGGCCGTCCGTGTCACGCGCACTTCGTTGTGCTCGATCAACACGTCGTCGGCGGTGACGAAAATGCCGTGATAGGCGCTCGGCACGTCGCCCATGTCGACCCGGTTGGCGCGCACGCTGACGAACTGCCCGGCGTCGACCTCGATGGCGCTGCGCCGCACGGCGGCGAGCTGCAGGCGCTCGAGCACGATGTGCCGGGGAGCGATCTGCTCGGCATCGACCAGCACACCGATGCCGTCGTCGTGGGCGGTGACCCGCAGGTCACGCACACTGACGTGCTCGCAATCGTGGATCCGGATCGCCGGGTCGGCACTGTCCGCTTCGAGCACCGTGTCCGTCCCGCAACCGTGCACGGTCACGTTGCTGCGGTTGATGAGCAGGTTCTCGCGGTAACTGCCGGCCAGCACACAGACTTCGCCGCCGGCCGCCGGCAGGGCGTCGATCGCGTCCTGGATCCGATCGAAGTCGCCGTGCGTGAGCATGCCGTCGCCGACCGTGTAGGAGCAGCAGGTGTCGAGCCGGGTCAGCGGCTGGAAGATCCGGCGGCAGTCATGGATGTCGGCAGGCGCGGTGGCCGTGACCGGCGGCGCGCTCGGCCAGGTGACGATCGCCAGCGGCACGCGATGGTAGTGCACGCCAACCGGCGGCGCGGCGGCCGGCCAGTCGCCGGTGGGATCGGGGCCGGCCCCGCCGGCGGCGCGCACCGGGAAAGTCCAGTAGTCGCCGGGGCGGTAGTTGGCGTTACCGGGCGTCGCCGCGTCGAACTGGAACTGCAGCCCCAGCTCCAGCTCCACCGGCGTTGCCGACAGCGGGTAGGTGCCGATCGCGTCGATGCCGTCCCACAGGCGAATGAACGCACTGCTGCCCTCGGCGCCCGGCCAGCTGCCGTCGAGGTTGGTGAGATCGAGCTCACCGTCGGCGACCAGTGTGGCGTCGGCGCGGAACGTGTCCGTCCACTCGCCGGTCACCGGGTCTTCGGCCAGCGCTTCGAGGTAGAAACGGGTCAACCCGCAATGGTTGATCATCTGGTCGTTGGCATCGATGACGACCCGCGTCTCGCCGGGCGGCTTGGTACCCGCGCCGACCAGGCCGCCGTTGAACCGCGACCACTTGAAGCGTGCCGCCCCGGCGGCGGGCGCGGCGATCTCGACACGGTACAGGTAGTGCTCGAAACCGGTGTAGCCGCCGCCCGCCTCGACCGGGCAGTCGCCGGTGATGCTGACGGCCTCGGCGGTCACGGTGAGCCGGCCCTTGGCGCCGAAGTCGTCGGCCAGGCGGGCGGCCAGGTTGCCGCATTCGTCGCCCGGCACGAGGCGCAGCAGCCGCAGGCGGTGCAGCAGGCGCACGCGCTCGGTGGTGTCGACGCCGCCGAGCGCCGGCTCCAGCAGGTCGAGCGGGTACTGGAAAGCGTTGACCGATTCCTCCCAGGCCTCCAGCACCACCGCGTCGCGAACGCCGCTTGCGATGCTGCCCGGCCCCACGGCCGCGGGGTTGAACGGCGGTGGCAGGTAGGTCGCCGGGCGCGGCGCGAGGCCCCAGTCCCCGACCTGTAACGCCAGCCCGTCGATCCAGGCGCGGCCGGGATTCAGGGCGACGCTAACGCCGGTGGCGGTCGCCTCGGCCTGCAGCACGCGCAGGCTCGACGGGCTCTCGGCGGGCACCGCCGCGACGTGCGGCCCGATGGCGTCGCGGGCCTGTAACTGGCGCAGGCCGCGGGCGATGGTGTCGGCGTCGTTCCAGTCCTGGTCCAACAGCGCGCGACCCTGCTGGTGCAAGACGCCGGTGAGGTTGCTGGCTGGCGCGATGGGCCAGCGGGAGAAATCGCCTTTCATGTCGTGCACCTATTCGTTGTTCGTTGCATCGTCCGTAACGCCTCAGGTCACGGGCACCATCACCGGCCGCACGCCCACCGGAACGAACTCCCGGTAGCGGATACCGATGTTCTTCCACTTGTGGGTGTTGAGCAGGTAGCCGAACGCGCCCATGGCATCGTTGCCCGGGCCCTGCTCGAGCAGGCGCCGATCGGAGCGCAGGCGCAGTTGCGCGTAACCCGGGTCACCGAACGCCTCGCTCGCGAAGCTCAGCATGCCGGGGGTCGCGAACACGCAGGCCCGGTGCTGCGGCAGCCTGTTGCCGGCGGCGGGAAAGCAGCTGAACTCGATGCAGCCGACCTGGTCGTCGTGCACCTGCAGGCTATGCACCCAGATCCCGCCCTCGCCGTCGGCACTGCTGACGCGCATGCGCCCGAAGCAGGTCATGCCGGCCACCTGCAGGGCCGGGCCCCAGGTGGTCTCCGGGTCGCCGCTGGCGGCATGGACCGCGAGCGCGGGCGTCTCGTCGCCGACGCCGCTGTCGGCATCGACGATGCTGTCGTCGACGATCAGGCGATAGCCGTCGTCCATCGCCAGCGGGCCGGCGATGGAGCGATGCAGGAACACCGTCGGTACCTGCTCGAAGTCCTCGCCGCGCGCCGGGTCGAAGCCGTAGTCGTTGCCGAGCACCGCGGCGTAGCGCACAGCGCCGGTAACAGCGTTGAGTGCGACGTGGCTGCCGGGGTCGAGCGTGCACTCCTCCAGGATCAGTGCGTTGACGGCGGCGCGGGCGATCAGCGGCGTCGCGGCCGCGAACGCCCCGCCCGGCTGCCAGGTGACGTAGAGCCCCTCGAGCGTGACGTCGAGCGTCGCGACGCCGGGGGCGGTCACGTCCTGCGGGCGGAACGCGAGCGGCCTCGCCAGGCGCACGATCGGCCGCTGCCCCGAGGCCGCGCGCACCCGCAACGGGGCGTTGAGGCGCAGGGTCTCGACGCCGAGCTCGTTGTCGCTGCCCGTCACCCCCGCGAGGTCGAGATCGTAGGTGCGGCTGTCCTCGATCTGGATGGTGAGCGGCGCCGTTCGCAGGTGCACGTCGTTCAGCGCCAGTGCCAGCCCGCTGCCGCCGGGCGCCGCCACCGGGGTGCCGGTCTCGTCGAGCAGCCCGTCGAAGGTGACGCGGATCACGTCGCCTTCGCCCGCCGCTTCGCGAACCGCCGGGTGCGCGCCCGTGGGGCCGGAGAAACCGTAGGTGGGCGAGGCGTAGAGCTCGTTCGCGATCCGGTCGCCGTCGCTCGCCAGCGTGACCCCGAACAGCACGCGTCCGTGCTCGGGGTCGACGACGATCTCGAACTCGCGCAGCGCGGGGGCCAGGCCGCCCTGCCACGCACACAGGTTGG
>JBFJWO010000306.1:0-6546 GCA_041623575.1 Gammaproteobacteria bacterium | reverse complement strand
CGGCAAGCCCTGGCGATCTCGCCCGGTGCGGGCTTACGACCTCGACCGGACCACCACCGACGCCATCACGGGGGCGCCCTTGAAGACCAGCAGTTACATCGAGCGTATCCTCTCCGCTCGCGTCTACGACGTGGCCCGCGAGACCGCGCTCGATCCCGCGCCGATCCTGAGCGCGCGCCTCGCCAACCGCGTGTTGCTCAAGCGCGAGGACCAGCAGAGTATTTTCTCGTTCAAGCTGCGCGGCGCCTACAACAAGATCTACCAGCTGCTGCGCGAGCGTGAGGTGGGCGGCGTCATTGCCGCCTCCGCGGGCAACCACGCACAGGGCGTCGCGCTGGCCGCGCGCCGCCTCGGCATCCGCGCATTGATCGTCATGCCTCGCACCACGCCGCGCATCAAGGTCGAGGCGGTGCGCGCGCTCGGCGGGAGGGCGGTATTGTTCGGCGACGCCTACGACGACGCCTACGACCATGCCGTCGAGCTCGCCAACGCCAAGGGCTACCCGCTGATCCACCCGTTCGACGACCCCGACACCATCGCCGGGCAGGGCACCATCGGCATGGAGATCTGCCGCCAGCACCCCGACCACATCGACGCGCTGTTCGTGCCGGTGGGCGGCGGCGGGCTGATCGCCGGGGTCGCTACCTTCGTCAAGTACCTGCGCCCGGACATCAAGGTGTTCGGCGTCGAACCGGAGGACGCCAACACGCTGCACGCGGCGTTGCGCCACAAGCGCCGGGTCAAGCTCAAGCAGGTGGGCCTGTTCGCCGACGGCGTGGCCGTGCGCCAGGTCGGGGCGGAGACGTTCAAGCTCTGCCGGCGTTTCGTGGACGACGTGATCCTGGTCTCCGTGGACGAGATCTGCGCGGCGGTCAAGGACGTCTTCGACGACACCCGCACCATGCTCGAGCCGGCCGGCGCGCTGGCCGTCGCCGGCGTCAAGCGCTATGTCGCCGCGCAGGGCGCGCGCGGGCAGACCCTGGTGGCCATCAACAGCGGCGCCAACATCAACTTCGACCGCCTGCGCCACGTCGCCGAACGTGCCGAGATCGGCGAGCATCGCGAAGCGCTGTTCGCCGTGACCATCCCCGAACGCCCGGGCAGTTTCCGGCGCCTGATCGACACCCTCGGGCGGCGCAGCGTGACGGAGTTCAACTATCGCTTCGGCGACCCCGAGAGCGCGCGCGTGTTCGTCGGCATCCAGGTCGAAGGCGGCGCAGAGCGCGAGGCGGTGTCGGATGCGCTCACCGGGCGCGGCTTCGCCGCCGTCGACCTGACCGACGACGAGGTGGCGAAGCTGCACGTGCGCTACATGATCGGCGGGCGTGCCGGCGCGCTGCGCGACGAACGCCTGTACCGGTTCGAGTTCCCCGAACGTCCCGGGGCGCTGCAGAACTTCCTCAAGCGCATGCGCCACGGCTGGAACATCAGCCTGTTCCACTACCGCAACCACGGCTCGGCCTACGGTCGCGTGCTGATGGGTATACAGGTGCCGCGGGCCGATGCCGAGCGTTTCCGCGAGTTCCTCGCCGAGGTCGGCTACCCGCACCGTGAGGTCACGGCGAACGCCTCCTACCGGGCGTTTCTCGCCTGAGTGCCGGTCACTCGAGGCCGAGGATGAACTCCCAGTCCTTCTCCGAGACGCGCATGATGGACAGGCGGTTGCCCTTGCGCACCAGCGCGAAGTCGGACAGTTGCGGGTACTCCTTCAACTCGGCCAGCGGGATGAGCCGCTTGAGCTTGCGCTTGTAGCGGACGTCGACCATGAACCAGCGCGGGTTCTCGGGCGTCGACTTGGGGTCGTAGTAGCGCGACTTCGGGTCCCAGGAAGTGAAGTCGGGGTAGGCTTCGCGAACGACGGTGACGATGCCGGCGATGCCCGGTGTCTCGCAATTGGAGTGATAGAAGAAACCGAGATCGCCCTTGCGCATCTCGTCGCGCATCATGTTGCGCGCCTGGTAGTTGCGCACGCCGTCCCAGTGGTCTTTCTTGCCGGGTTGCCGGCGCAGGTGCTCGAGGCCGAAAACGTCGGGCTCGGATTTGAACAGCCAGTAATTCATGACCTTGAGGGGGCTCGGGTGACGCGGCGGTAAGTTTCGCAATCGGTGAGCACCACGTCCAGCGGCACGTCCCAGGGCCGGGCCGGCAACTCGGGAATCTTCTGAGCCTGGTGGGCGACGCCGACCAGGGTCGGGCCCGGTCCCGTGAGGCGCACGGCGAAGCTGCGGTCGTAGTACCCGCCGCCCATGCCGAGGCGGTTGCAGGCGGCGTCGAAACCGAGCAACGGCACCAGCACGAGTTCGAGGTCCAGCGGGCGCACCAGCGACCGCGCGTCGACGTCGGGTTCGCGGATGCCGAATACGCCGCGGCGCATCGGTGTGTCCGGCGTCCAGGGCGCGAACGCCAGGTGCTCGCCGTCGACGACGGGGACGTAGACCGGCCGGCCCGAGCGCAACGCGTGGCGCATGGCCGGCAGCGGGTCCATTTCCCCGGGCATGGCGAGGTAGGCGGCGAGGCTCGCGGCGGCCCGGTATTCGGGCAGCGCCTCCAGGCGGCGGGCCAGCGCCCCGGCGGCTTGCTCCACGACGCCCGGCGCCAGCGCCGAGCGCTCGCGGCGTAACCGCGCGCGCAACGCATCGCGCTCGAGGTCGGGCTCAGGCATGGGGAGTCAGGAAGTGGGGTGGGTGCCGAACCACATGTGCCGTCGCGGCCTTAGCTACCTTGAACCAGGGGGTTCAGGTGGGGAAGTCCGAAACGGTATCAGGCTTTCCGCATTGCAACGCAGACATGCACAACAACCGTTTCAGCCATACCCCGGGGTAAATAGTTAGGCTCAAGGAATATTACCCGGCCCCTAACGAACACCGCAGTAAGGCACCCAAATCAAACCGTGTCGCGACCTGCGCCTCGCCGTCGTCCCGCTCCCTCGTTAACCGCCGTCTCCCTGCCACCGGCGCATGCGACGTCGACCCGCCCATCATAGCGCAAGGTCACCCTGTTCGGCCAATGCCGTGGTCAGGCTGTTCTGCAACTCGCGCATGCGCGTGCTGATGGCGGTATCCGACGCCTTCAGGCGCAGCAGTTCGTGCGCGACGTTGAGCGCGGTCACCACCGCGATGCGATCGGTGCCGATCACGTTGCCCCGGTCGCGGATCGCACGCATCTGGCGGTTGACGTACTCGGCGGCGTGCAGCAACCCGTCGCGCTCGTCTTCCTCACAGGCAACCTGGTACTCCTTGTCCAGGATGTGCACGTTCACCGGGATCATGGCTCAGCCGACCTCCATTGCCTTCAAACGGGTGATCATCGCCTCCACGCGCGTGCGCGCGAGTTCGTTTTTCTCGATGAGCTTGGCGCGCTCGGAAGTGAGCGTCTGCTGCTGGGCGCGCAACGATTCGTTCTCTGCCTTGAGCCGTTCGCACACCTGGATGAGTTCCTCGACCTGGCGGGCCAGGCTGGCGAATCGGGTTTCCGTTTCGGAGCGCTGGGAGTCGGCCATCCCGACATGTTAGGCTGCGCCCGATATCGGGTCAATGGCGTCGCGCGAGCGGCGCCGGCACCGCCGGGAGACGCTGCCGCGAGCCATGAGTCAACCCCGCTACGTCGGGCTGAAACGCGCCCTGCACCGAGCCGAGGCGCCGCTCGACGCGCCCGAATGCCATGGGCTGCTGTGTGCACTGCTGAGCGCCGGCGGCGAGGTCCCGTTGCACGCCTGGCTGGACGAGTTCTTGCCGGGCGGGGAGGCGCAGGAAAGTGCGGCGCCCGACCAGCTCACGGCGCCGTTGCGCGACGTCTACGACGCTACCCGCGCGCAGTTCGCAGAGCAGTCGGTGGCGCTCGAACTGCTGCTGCCGGACGACTCGGCGCCGTTGCCCGAGCGCACCCTCGCGCTGGCCGGCTGGTGCCAGGGTTACCTCTACGGCCTGGACGTGTGCGGCATCGGCGCACGCACGCCGTTGCCCGAAGCCTCGCGCGAGTTGCTGGGCGACTTCGCCGAGCTGGCCGAGGCCGCCACCGGCAGCGGCGAGCCCGACGAGCTCGAAGCCGCCTACGCCGAGCTGGTGGAGTTCGTGCGGGTGGGGGCGTTGCTGATCCACGCGGAGCTGCGCCCGCAGCGTGCCGCACCCGAGTTACATTGATCTGACGGACGCCGAGCACCCATGAGCACCGCCGAGTACCGCAAGCGCCGCCGCGCGTTGATGCGCATGATGGGCGATGACGCCATCGCCGTGATCCCCTCGAGCGAGACCCACACGCGCAACCGCGACGTGGAGTACCCGTTTCGCCAGGACTCCGATTTCCTCTACCTCACCGGCTTCGAGGAGCCCGAGGCGGTCGCGGTCCTCATTCCGCAGCGCCCGCACGGCGAGTTCATCCTGTTCTGCCGCGAGAAGGATCGCGAGCGCGAGATCTGGGACGGGCGGCGGCTCGGCGTCGAGGGCGCCATCGAGGAACTCGGCGCCGACGACGCCTTCCCGATCGGCGACATCGACGAGATCGTGCCGGGGCTGATCGAGGGCCGCGACCGGGTGTTCTACAGCATGGGCCGCCACACCAGCTTCGATGCCCGGGTGATGGACTGGGTCAACAGCGTGCGCCGGCGCATGCGCGCGGGCGGACACGCGCCCAACGAGTTCATCGCGCTCGACTACTACCTGCACGACATGCGCCTGTACAAGTCGCGCGCCGAGGCCGGCAACATGCGCAAGGCGGCCCGTGTTTCCGCGCGCGCCCATCGTCGGGCCATGAGCACCTGCCGACCGGGGATGATGGAGTACCAGGTCGCCGCGGAGTTGCACTACGAGTTCGAACGCGACGGTTGCTCACCGGCGTACCCGTCGATCGTCGGCGGCGGCGGCAACGCCTGCGTGCTGCACTACACCGAGAACAACATGGAACTGCGCGACGGCGACCTGCTGCTGATCGACGCCGGCGCCGAGTACCGCGGCTACGCCGGCGACATCACGCGTACCTTCCCGGTGAACGGCGAGTACAGCCGCGTGCAGCGCGAGGTCTACGAAGTGGTGCTGGACGCGCAGCATGCCGCCATCGCCAAGGCGCAGCCCGGCAACCACTGGAACGACCCGCACGAAGCCGCGGTCAAGGTCCTCACGCGCGGCCTGGTCGACCTCGGGCTGCTCAAGGGCCGGGTGCCGAAGCTGGTGCGCGAGGGCGCCTACCGGCAGTTCTACATGCATCGCACCGGGCACTGGCTGGGGATGGACGTGCACGACGTCGGCGACTACAAGGTCGACGAGCGCTGGCGGCTGCTCGAGCCCGGCATGGCGCTGACCGTCGAGCCGGGCCTGTACATCTCCCCCGCCCGCGGCGTGCCGAAGGCGTTGCACAACATCGGCGTGCGCATCGAGGACGATGTCCTCATCACGCGCGACGGCAACGAGATCCTGTCGCGCGACGTGCCCAAGGACCCCGACGAGATCGAGGCGCTGATGGCCTCGTGAACGATGCGCCTTTCGATATCGTCATAGCCGGCGGCGGGCTGGTCGGCGCCAGCCTGGCGCTGGCGCTGGCCGGTTACGGCGGCCGCGTGGCGCTGGTGGAACGTCGCGAGGCCGAAGCGGGGGCGGGCGGCCTCGACGTGAGGACCACTGCGCTGGCGCACGGCTCGAGACGCGTCCTGGAAACACTCGGCGTGTGGCCCGCGGTGAGCGCCGGCGCGGCACCCATCGAGCAGATCCACGTCTCCGATCGCGGGCATTTCGGCGCGGCGCGCTTGAGCGCGGCCGAGCACGGGTTGCCCGCCCTTGGCTACGTCGTCGAGAACCACGAGCTGCAGCGCGCGCTCGATGAAGCCCTGGACGGCGCGGCGGGCGTCGAGCGCGTTGCCGGCACGCTGGAAACGCTCGAGCAGCAACCCGCGTGCGTCGAACTGGCCATTGCGGGCGCCGCCGGCTGCCGGCGTATGCAAGCGAAGCTGCTGGCGGTCGCCGCCGGCGCCGCGAGCGCGCTGGCAGACGACCTCGGCCTGCACACGCGCGAGCGTCGCTACGGGCAGGCCGCGGTGGTGGCAAACGTCGTGGTTTCCCGCCCGCGCCCGGGCGTGGCCTTCGAACGGTTTACCCGCTACGGCCCGCTCGCGGCGCTGCCGCTCGGCGGCGGGTCCGGGCGCTACGCCATCGTGATGAGCGTGGCGGAGGAGCAACGCGAAACCCTGCTGGCCTTGCCCGACGCCGGGTTTCTCGAGCGGCTGCAGGCGGTGTTCGGCCGCCGCCTCGGGCGCTTCGTGGCGAGCGGGCGACGGGCTGCCTTCGACCTGGCCCTGACCCGGGCGCGACAGCCGACCGGGCGCCGCACCGTGCTGCTCGGCAACGCGGCGCGCGCCTTGCACCCCGTGGCCGGTCAGGGCTTCAACCTCGCCCTGCGCGATGTGGCGGCGCTCGCGGCCCTGCTGCGCGGCCAACCGGCCGGGGCCGACCCGGGCGCGCAGCCGCTGCTGGAGCGTTTCGTGCGCTCGCGCGCCGGCGATCACCTGCGCACCCTGCTCCAGCACGGCCCGTACGCCTCGGCCAACATCCGCATCTTCGG
>JBFJWO010000305.1:0-6609 GCA_041623575.1 Gammaproteobacteria bacterium | reverse complement strand
GGCTCGGCGATCGTCTTCGAGGGTTTCGACGAGAAGCACGAACGCGAGGTCGCCATCAAGGTGCTCCACACGCCGCTGACCTACGCGGCGAGCCACGAGCGCTTCGTACGGGAGATCAAGCTGGCCGCCGGGCTGGCCCACCCGCACATCCTCCCGGTCTACGACTCCGGTGACGCCGACGGGCTCCTCTACTACGTCATGCCGCGCGCGCAGGGGATGTCGCTGGCCGATCGCATCCGGCGCGGCGGGCGCGTTCCCGTGGACGAGGCTGTCGCTATCGCACAGGCCGTGTTGTCCGCTCTCGACTACGCTCACCGCAACGACGTGGTCCACCGCGACATCAAGCCCGAGAACATTCTCCTGCACGACGCTACCGCGATCGTGACGGACTTCGGCATCGGCAAGGCCCTCAGCACGCTCGACGACGAAAGGCTTACCGGCGCCGGTGCCGTCATCGGCACGCCCGCGTACATGAGCCCCGAGCAGATCCTCGGCGACCGGGATCTCGACGGGCGTTCCGATATCTACAGCACCGGCTGCGTGCTCTACGAGATGCTGACCGGCGCGCCGCCGTTTAACGGCGACAGCGTCACCAGCGTCACCCGCCAACGCCTGGTGGAGGATCCTCCGTCGCTGGCGGAGCGCTGCGACGGTATTCCCGAGGCCCTGGAGAGCGCGGTGCGCACGGCGTTGGCCAGGGAAGCCGGCGATCGTTTTGCCAGCGCACGAGAGTTCGCCGAGGCCTTGCTCGGCGCGGCAACGGGAACGGGTGCCGTCCCGCGCCGGCGCGAGGCGGGCGGGCCCGACGAGAAGTCCATCGCCATACTGCCGCTCGTCAACCGGACCCGCGCCGCCGAGGACGACTACCTGAGCGACGGCATCAGCGAGGAGTTGATCCGGTTGCTGTCGAGCGTGGAAGGCCTGCGGGTCGTGGCCCGCAGCTCGTCGTTCTCGTTCAAGGGCAAACCCGGAGGCGCGCGGGTGATCGGGCAGAAGCTCGGTGTCGGCGCGGTCCTGGAAGGCAGCCTGCAGCGGTCGGGCGGGCGCCTGCGCATCCGCATCCAGCTGGTACACGTGGCGGACGGGAGCGACCTGTGGTCGGAGCGCTACGACCGGGCCATGGAAGACATCTTCACGGTCGAGGACGACATCGCACAATCGGTGGCGGGCGCACTGAAGGTGAGGCTGCTGCCTGTCGCGGGTTCGCTGGCCGGCTCGACGGACGAGGTGGCTCCGCCGCCCGACACGCAGGGCAGGGTGTTCCGCCCGCCGGTCTCGGACGTGCGCGCCTACGAGTGTTACCTGCGCGCGCGCCAGGAGATCTTTCACTTCACCGAGGCGGCGCTCTCGCGCGCGGTCGAGTACCTGAACAAGGGCCTGGCGATCGGGGGGGACGGCAACGTGTTCCTGCTCTCGGCACTGGGGTACGCGTACTGGCAGCACATCAACGCCGGCATCAGCACGGACCCCGGCTATCTCGACCGGGCGCAGGCCTGCGCCGATCGTATCTTCGCCACCGCCGCCGATTCGCCCCACGGGCACCGGTTGTCCGGGCTGGTGGCCATGCACCGCGGGCAGCCCGACCTCGCCGTCGTGCACCTGACCCGTGCGCTGGGGCACGATCCGAACGACACGGACGCGCTGTTCTGGCTCACGCTGCTGCACGGTTTTCGGGGCCACCCGCGCCGGGCCGCCCCGTTGGTCGAGCGGTTGATCTCGATCGACCCGTTGACGGCGTTGCACCAGATGCTGCCGGGTTTCCTGGCGCTGATGGAAGGTGAGTTCGAGCGGGCCTGCGAGCCGTTTCGAAACGCTCACGGGATGGACCCCGCCAACCCCGTACTGCGCCTCGGGTCCGGCCAGGCGCTGGCGATGGCGGGACGCCTGGACGAGGCCTGCGAGGTCTTGTCCCGCCTGCGCGAGGAGATGCCGGGTGTGTTCTTTGCGCAGCTCGGGCATTTCCTGGAACTGGCGCTGCGCGGCGAGCAGCAGGCACTGGCGTTGGTGGACGTGGAGCTCGCGGCCGCGGCCGAGCCCGACCTGCAGTACTGCTGGACGCTCGCGCAGGGGTTCGCCCTGGTGGGCGCCGCGGACGAGGCCATCGAGTGGCTGAGGCGGGCGTTGCAGGCGGGATTCTCGAACTATCCGCTGCTGGCGGGGAGCGACCCGTTGTTGCGCAACCTGCGCGGCGGCGATGCGTTCGAGACCCTGATGCAGGACGTCAAGCGCGCCTGGGAGAAAGCAGGCGTCACCGACGCCTGAGAAACCGGCGCGTCCCGCGTGGGCGTCACCCCTCGTTGCGAAAAGGGATGATCAGCGCGCCCTGCACGAAGGCGCCGAGCAGATCGGCGTCGAAGCAGCCGAAGAAGAACGAGACGAACCAGGGAGCGGAGCGATCGAGTGTCGACAACTGCCCGCTCGCCGGGATCACCGCTTCGTCGCCGTTCACGGGGAAGTCGAAGCTCTCGATCGCGTAATGGGTGCCGATGGCCTCGGCCGGGTTCGCGAGGTCGGTCTCGACCTGGCGCTTGCGCGAGCACAGGACCTGGCGCTTGAGCGGATCGGTCTCCCGGGCGATGGCTTGTTCCAGCCACGCCCGGCGATCCTCGTACAACTGCACGGCGTCCCAGATTCCGGTGGCCGTGCCGATCGCTTCGCGGTCGAGGTAGACGCCGCGGGCGGCCTGCGTCATGAGCAGGCGCGTGGGCAGCTGCCAGGCCGGGCGGTCGTCGCCCTTCACGATCGGCGCGTCCCGCTCGATACGCTGCTCGCCGGCACCGATGCGCAGCTTGAACGGCACGAACGGTTCCCAGCCCGGCGCGGTCAGCAGCCAGTTGCGGTTCTCGAGCACCGGGTCGTCGAGCATGTCGACCGGCTCGCCGATGAGTTCCGTGACCGTCGTCTTTTGCCCGTTCGCGAGGGTGAACGCATCGAAGACCTCGACGCCCCAGGGCCAGCGCTCGTGCTCGCCGTAGCCCGGGCCGGGCCGGATGAACTGCGCTGCGGGCCGAAAGCGTGTGATCCGGTCGAGCGGCGGCTCGCCGGCATAGGCGTAGGTGTAGCCGCTCACCCCGTAGGGCTCGTCCGCCGGGTCGGGATCTGTCGGCAGGCGCACGATGGCCCAGCCGCGGTAACGGATGGTCAGTGTCGAGCGGCTCATGTCGCGCCGTCCTGCCGGCCTTCGGTCAGGTTGTAGGCCATGCGCCACAGGTTCTCGGCCATGAATTCGAATCGCTCTCGCATCGACTCTTCCAGGTCCTGGCTGCACGCCAGTCGGCGGGTGCGCTCGTGCAGCGCCCTCAACTCGCTGGCGAACACCCGCAGCGCGAGGTCGCTGTCGGGAACGAAGTCGACCCCGCGACCGCAGTTGAACGAGGCGCCGGCCCGCTCGTCCAGATCGTCCGCGGCTGGCAGGTCGGTGATCATGTCGCCGAGCGGGCGCAGCACGAGGGTCATGAGAGGAAAGAAGGCAACGCTCTGCACGGCGAGCAACTGGCGGTCGCGCGTGTTGGCCGTCGCGAAAAAGCGGGTGAGCATGCGCAGCAGCAGCTCGTAGGCGGCGTCGTAGATGCGCATCGCCTCGATCGCCGGTTCGTAGGTGACCACGAACTGGTCCGTGGCGCCGAGGACGCGCAGATCGTGAAACCGCGTCAGGTAGATCGGGTTGCTCACCACCCGCCGGGACGGCTCGAAATCGCCGTCCCGGCAGCGGTGGCGCGAGAGTTCGATGTAGATCTGTGACAGCACGGCGAAGTGCGAGGTGTCGTCCCCGGCGCCGCCGCCCTCGCCCTCGCGACGGATCGCCTCGACCGCCGCCAGCGCGCTGTCCTGGTCGGTCACCGTCTCGATGCGCACGTCGTAGAGTCGCGCGCCCGGGTCGATGGGCGGGAAGGTGTAGAACGCGAGCGTGTTGCTGACCTGCGAGTCGGGGGTGCCGATGAACAGGTCTTTTTCCCGTTGCATGCTCCGGGCGATCACGCAGATGCGCTCGGCGATCGCCTGCTTGTAGAGCGCGGCGATGCCGGTGCGACCGGTCGTGTTCAGCTTGCGCAACAGGTCCTTGTCCTCGGCGAGGTGGCTGTCCGTCAGCACCTGCCTGAGTTCCTGCTCTTTCGGCGTGCCGGCCTTTTCGGGCAACTCGTAGAGAATGAACTCGCCGAGCGATTCGGGGCTGAAGCGGTTGAGCGCGATGTGGTGGAAATCGAGGTCCTCGATGCCGGGGCGCACCGGGAACTGCGGCAGCTTCAGGTGGGCCGCCTCTCCCGTGGCGGCCAGCAGGTTGGCGGTGATCGCCAGGTGCTCCATCTCCTGGCGGGCGATACGCAGCACCGCCTTGCGCCAGCGCCGGACGTCCTCGATCTGCTCCGGCGTCGTGCCCGGATCGCCGTGACGCTTCATGGAATGGGCGCAGAACAGGTAGGCGCAGCACAGCGCGTGCTCGAGTTCCGAGGCCAGCTGGATTGCGCCGATGAGTTTCGAGCGTTCGGAATCGAAGTCGGTCACGGCATCTCTCCGGCGCTCTGAGGCGGGTAGGGAGCCTTTTAGATGACCGCGCAGGGGTGAGTCAACCCGCGCTATTGCGCGCGTTGTCGGGAATGCCGACTCGCGGCTGCTGTGCGCCGCAGGCGCAATGACCGGGCGGTACGGGCCGTCGGCGTGGTCCTGTACGCGCAGTTCACAGCGACCGGACGGCGCCCGCGCAAGGGTGACCGGCGAATCCGCGCGGTGATAGCATCCGACCCGGTGAGGTGATGAGGGGATGGGATTCGCAATGACGGGCGTCGCGCCGGGCAAGACGACAGACGTGCACCGCAACGGGCTCGACTTCCTGTTCCTCAACGTGGGCCACTTCCTGGACCACCTGTTCATGCTGGTGTTCGCGACCGCCGCCGCGCTCAGCCTCACCGGCGAGTGGGGGATGAGTTACGCCGAGTTGATCCCCTACGCCACGCCGGGATTCATCGCCTTCGGGGCCTGTGCGCTGGCGGCCGGGTGGCTTGCGGACAAGTGGAGCCGCGAGGGCATGATGGTGATCTTCTTTGTCGGCATCGGTGCCAGCTCGGTGCTCGCGGGCCTCGCCGACGGCCCGCTGCAGATCGCCGTGAGCCTGACGCTGGTGGGTGTGTTCGCGGCGATCTATCACCCGGTGGGGCTCGCGATGGTCGTGCAGGGGCGCACCAGGACCGGGATACCGCTGGCCATCAACGGGGTCTTCGGCAACCTCGGCGTGGCGAGCGCGGCGCTGGTCACCGGGTTGCTGATCGACACCGCGGGTTGGCGCAGCGCGTTCGTCGCGCCCGGTGTCGTGTCGATCGGGCTGGGCGTGGCCTACTGGCTGCGGATTGCACGACACTCGCGCGGTGCGGCGTCCACTGCCGGTGCGGCGCGCCAGAGCGGCGAACCGACGCCGGTCCCGAAGCACCTGTTGCGCAGGATCTTCGCCGTCATCCTGTTCACCACCGCGATCGGCGGGCTGATCTTCCAGAGCACCACCTTCGCGCTGCCCAAGGTCTTCGACGAACGCCTGGCGGCGCTGGCGGGCAGCGCGACGCTGGTCGGCTGGTACGCATTCCTGGTGTTCTCGGTGGCGGCGTTCGCGCAACTGGTGGTCGGCTACCTGGTCGACCACTACTCGCTCAGGGTGGTGTTCGCCGCCGTCGCGCTTCTGCAGGCGACGTTCCTCACGCTGATGGTGCAATCGAGCGGGGTCGCGGCGCTGGTCGTCGCCATCGCGTTCATGCTGGCGGTGTTCGGCCAGATCCCGATCAACGACGTGCTGATCGGTCGCGTCGCGCGCAGCGAATGGCGCAGCCGCGCCTACGCGTTGCGCTACCTGGTGACCTTCTCCGTCATGGCCTCGGCGGTGCCGCTGATCGCGTGGCTGTACGGCGCGTGGGGCTTCGACGCGCTGTTCGCCGTGCTGGCGGCGGGGGCCGCGTCGATCTTCGCCGCGGTGCTGCTGCTGCCGGGCACGGCGCCGGCCGTCGCACAGGCCTCGCCCGGGACGACCTGATCCGCGTCGATGCCGCCGCCGCGCATCGCGCGCCGGTGACGCGGCGTTATACTGCGCCGATGCGGCTGCTGATCGCTACCCCGAGCCCGTTCGCGCGCAAGGTGCGGGTCGTCCTGCGTGAGAAGGGCATCGCCTGCGAGGAAGTGGTCGACAACCCGTGGCAGCGGGACGCGCAGGCCCCCACGCTCAATCCGCTTGGCCAGGTCCCCGCGCTCGACCTCGTCGACGGCCAGACGCTGTATGACTCGCGGGTGATCGTCGGTTACCTCGAGACGCTGGACCGCCCGCCGCCGCTGCTCGGCGACGACGCGCGCGCCCGGGTGGCGCACCGGCAGGTGGAGGCGCTGGCTGACGGTGTGTGCGACGCGGTGGTGCTGATCGTGCTCGAGCGCGCTCGCGCGCGGGAGCAGCAGAGCCCCGACTGGCTGCGCCGCCAGCACTCGAAGGTCGAGGCGGGCGTCGCCCGGGCCGCATTGCTGCTCGAGGCGCGCGAGTGGTACGTCGACGGCCGTTTCGGTCTCGCCGACGTGAGTGTCGGCTGCATGCTCGGCTACCTCGAACTGCGCCTGCCGGAATTCGGCTGGCGTGACCGCTTC
>JBFJWO010000304.1:0-6624 GCA_041623575.1 Gammaproteobacteria bacterium | reverse complement strand
GGCGATCCACACCGTCGAGACCGAGGTCGAGGTGACCGAGCCCGCGGGCTCCGACACCTTCGTCGTCACCCACCTCGGCGGCGAAGAGGTGATCGGTCGTTTCAGGGCCGATGTCGACGTGCATGCCGGGGAACGCTTCACGTTCGCCATCAACATGGAGAAAGCCGTGGCCTTCGACCCCGAATCGCAGGTCCGCATCGGCTGAGCGCGGGTTGCGGCGTGTGACGCCAGGCGCCGGTGTGGTTGGAAGCGGGTGAGCGCGCGGCCCGTCGCACTGGTCACCGGCGCGGCGCGCGGCATCGGCGCGGCGATCGCCGGGCAACTGGCGCGGCGCGGGTTCGACATCGTCGCACTGGACCGCGCGGACGAGACCGCCGCAGAAGCGTTGCGCGCCGACCTCGCCGCGGCCGGTACCGATCACCGCTTCGTGCAGGCCGATCTCGCCGCCGTCGAGGCGCACACGGCGACGGCCGCCAAGGCCCACGCCGCTTTCGGGCGCATCGACTGCCTCGTCAACAACGCCGGTATCGCACCGCCGGTTCGCGGCGACCCGCTCGCGCTCGCCGTCGAGCAGTTCGACCGGGTGCTCGGCGTGAACCTGCGGGGCACCGTGTTCTTCACCCAGGCGATCGTCAACGCCATGCTCGCCACCCCGGCGACGACGCCGCGCAGCGTCATCACCGTCACCTCGGTGTCGGCCGAGGCGGCGTCGCTCGACCGGCTCGACTACTGCGTGTCCAAGGCCGGGCTGTCGATGTTCGTGAAGACGCTGGCGCTGCGCCTCGCCGAGAGCGGTGTCGCGGTGTTCGAGGTGCGCCCCGGCATCGTACGCACCGACATGACCCGGGCCGCCGCCGGGACCTACGAGCGACGGATCGCCGAAGGGCTGATCCCGGCGCGACGCTGGGGCGAGCCCGGGGACGTCGCCCGCGTGGTCGCGGCGCTGGCGGGCGGGGACTTCGGTTACGCCACCGGGTCCATCGTGAACGTCGACGGCGGAATGGGCGTGCCGCGCCTGTGAGCGCGACGGCCCCGCACGCGGGGTAGCCAGCCGACACTATTGGTCACATCACGACCCGTGCCTGGGGCTTTTCCTGAAGCCGGCCCGGTCAAATCCTGACCGGCGCACCCGTTTGAACGTTGGATTTCTTTACACCCGAATTTTATGAAAAAATAAACGATTTCAGTCTGTTAGAAAAACATTGTGCAGACATCGGCAGGTGGCGGGGTGCGAACTGGCTCAATGTTTGCGCACCGACGCCGTTAGCCAGCCAAGGTCAGACGCATGCTCTCAGAACAGACAATCGTTGCTCAACTCGGCTTGCCGGCGCGCGAGGCGACGGTGATCCGTAGTCTGTTCCAGCTGGTGCCGGCGCTGCAGGACTCGTTTCGCCTGGTCGAGGGCCGCGAGGCCGCGAAAGCGCACGTGGTGTTCGTCAACTCGGAGCTGCGCACCGCGATGAGCGCCTGGGAGGCGATCGCCGACAAGAACCCCATGGCGGTGCCGGTCCTGGTGGTCGGCAAGGACGGCAAGGCCGGCAAGGCCGGCAGCGGACTGCGGGTTCGCCGCCCGCTGGTGCTGAAGAAACTGCTGGACGTGCTCCAGCAGGTCACCTCCACCCAGCCGCGCGCGGTCGAGAAGGTGGGGGCCGGCAGCCCGCGCATCCTGGTGGTCGACGACAGCTTCCCGATGCGCACCTTCATGGAACACCGCCTGCCCGTGCTCGCGCCGTGCGCGGTGATCGTCGACATGGCCGAGTCCGGCAGCCAGGCGAAGGAGAAGATCGCCGCCTGCGACTACGACCTGATTTTTCTCGACATCGTCATGCCGGACATCGACGGCTACAAGCTGTGCAAATGGGTCAAGGCCAATCACCCGACCGCGGTGGTGATGCTGACCAGCAAGTCCGGCAGTTTCGACAAGGTCCGCGGCGCGGTGGCAGGTAGCGACACCTATCTCACCAAGCCGCCGGACGAGCAACGGTTGAGCGAGGTGTTGTGCCGGTTCGTGCCGGCCGCGCTGGCGCGCCCGGCGCTGTCCTAGAACACGTATCGGCAACGGCTTTTCGAGGGCAATTTCCATGGCTATCAACAAGGTTCTGGTGGTGGACGATTCCGAGGCGGAACTCGTCAACCTGAAAAAGATCGTCGCCTCCACCGGGGCGCTGGTCTCGCTCGCGCGCTCCGGGCGCGAAGCCGTGGCCAAGGCGCTCTCCGAGAGCCCCGACCTGATCCTGATGGACATCGTGATGGACGAGCTCGACGGTTACGCGGCCTGCCGCGAGATCAAGAAAAATCCCGCCACCCGCGACATCCCGGTGATCTTCGTCTCGAGCAAGCGCCAGAAGGCGGACCGCCTGTGGGCGGCCAAGCAGGGCGGCCAGGACCTGATCACCAAGCCCTACACCGAGGCGGACATCCTCGACAAGCTGCGCAGCATCGGGTGAGCGCGATGCAGGTCGTCGATGCGAGCGACAGCCTCGGCGCCGCCCTGGCGGTGCCCGACGCGGGTCGGCTCACCGGCGCGCAGCCGGGGGCGCACGACGTGCGCCGCTACGTAGTCGCGGTCGGCGACTACGGCTTACTGCTCCCCGCCCAGGCGCTGTGCGAGGTCATCGAGGCCGCGCCCGGCTGTCGGCTGCCCAACACCCCCGAGTGGTTCGCCGGCGTGATCAATCAGCGCGGGACCATGGTTCCGGTGTTCGACCTGGCGGCGCTGCTGGACGCGCCGGGCGCAGCGCCGCGCCGCGAGTGGACGCTGGTCGTCGGCCAGCGCGAGCACGCCGTCGGCCTGCGCCTCACGCAACTGCCGCGGGCCGTGCAACTCACCCACGCCCAGCGTGTACCCGCGGCGCGTGCGCCGCACGCATTGCTCGCACCGTTCGTGAGCGCCGCCTACCAGGGCGAAGGCGCGCACTGGTACGAGTGGGATATGGACGGTTTTTTCGAGGCCGCCGGCAAGCGCCTCCCCGCCTAGAGTGACACACCCCATGCACACATTCCGTTGGCTGTCGCTGGTACTGGCGCTCGCCGTGAGCCCGGCAGCGGCAAACGCCGAATCCCCCAGTCGCGAGCAACTGCTCGACATCCTGCAGGTGAAGCTGCGAACCGTGCAGCACATGGCGCTCAACCCGGTGCTGATCGGTGCCGTGCGCCGGCAGAACCAGGAACGACTGCCGATGACGCTGGTGCGCGAACGCGACGAGGCGTGGAAAGCGAGCGCCGATCTCATCGACATAAAGCGCCGCCTGATGGCGGGCCCGGCCGCCGGGCTGCTGCGCAGCACGGTCGGCGACGGCAGCACCTTCACCGAAGCCTTTCTCACCGACAACCAGGGCGCCAACGTGGCGGTCTTCCCGCCGACCAGCGACTACTGGCAGGGCGACGAGGAAAAGTGGTCGGCGTCCTACCGCGACGGCGACGGACGGGTGTTCGTGGGGCCGCTGGAGTTCGACAACAGCACCGGCAAGTACGCGGTCCAGATCAGTGCGCCGGTGATCGACGGCACGGCGACGATCGGCGTGCTCGTGGTCGGCGTCTCGGTCGACTACGTCACCGGGCGCCGGGGACAGGAGTGATGGCGATGAACCCGATTCTCTCCGGCGGATCGCGCACCGCGCGGGCCGCCGCGCTGACGTTGGCGCTGGGTGCGTGCGCCGCCCTGCCCGGCCTGGCTCAGGCCGAGACCGGCGTCGGCGACGCCGTCATCCGTATCGGCGGCGTGCTCGACCTCGAGGGCCGCTCGCGAGGGCTGGGGCTCGGCATGCGCGCCGGAATACGCGCCGCGTTCCGCGGCGTGAAAGTACAGGGCAAGCGGCTCGAGTACGTGACGCTCGACGACTCCTACACCCCGGAAATGACGGTCAAGGCCACGCACCGGCTGCTGAACGAAGGCGTGCTGCTGATGCTCGGCAACGTCGGCACGCCGACCGCGCAGGTCTCGCTGCCGATCCTCGCCGAGGGGGGCGTGCCGGCGGTGGGATTTTTCACCGGTGCCGGCCTGTTGCGCCCCGGCGTCGGCAAAATCGTCAACTTCCGCGCCAGCTACGTGCAGGAAACCGCCGCGGTGATCACCTCCGCGTTGCGCGCCGGCGTCGCGCCAGCGGCCATCTGCGCGTACGTTCAGAACGACGCCTACGGCATGGCGGGTGTGGAAGGCGTGCGCCGTGCGCTCGCCCGCCAAAGCGGCACCGAACGCATCGTCGCCGCGCTCGAGACCGTGCTCGCCGTGGGCGGCGACGACCCGCCGCGCAACCACATCGGGCCGGTCGGCGTGTACACCCGCAACACCTTCGTCTCGCGCGACGGCTACGAGTCGCTGAAGAGCTGGGAGCGCGCCGAGGGCACGGCATGTAAGCTGGTCATCGGCGTCGGCACCTACAACGCCATCGGCCGCTTCGCGGGCTACGCGCGCGGCAAGGGCGAGGCGTGGATCGTCAGCGCAGTGTCGTTCACCGGCGCCGACGACCTGCGCCGCGTAGCCGGCGACTACGGCGTCGACGACCGCCTGATCATGACCCAGGTCGTGCCGGCCCTGTCCTCCGAGCTCAGGATCGTGCGCGATGCGCGTGCGGCGCTCGGCAGCGAGTTCGGCTACGTCAGCCTGGAAGGCTACATCGTCGGGCGCATGCTCGTGCAGATCCTGCAGAGCATCAAGGGCGAGATCACCCGCGAGAAGTTTCTCGCCGCGACCTATGGCAAGACCCACAAGCTCGGCGGCCTCACGCTCGACTTCACGCGTGACAACCAGGGGTCTGACTCGGTGTATCTCACCTACCTGCAGGGCGACGACTACAAGCCGTTGACGCGCGACGTCTGGCGGACCTGGATCAACTGAGCGCACAGCCGCGCGCCTGGACACTCATCATGCTTGGTAAACTGAAAATCGGCGTTCGTCTCGGGGTGTTGATCGCGACCTTCGCACTCGGGCTGGCGGTCACCGGCGGGGCGGCCCTCTACGGCTTCGACCGGGTCACCCAGAAGACGTCCAGCCTCAACCGCCTGGTCGCTGACGGGTCGCGCCTGAGCTACCTGCACAGCATCGTCAACAACGAGTTCGTCGACGTCGCCAACCAGCTGCACCGCAGTGCGGTGACCTGGAGCGCTGCGCTCGACACCGTGCGCGCGGCGCAGGTTCGCTTCGAGAACGCCTGGCGCGTCTATGTCGCCTCGCTCGAAGGCGACGAGCCCGAGTTCGTGAACGACGTGTTCTCCCAACCCGTCGCGCAGCTACGAGAAGCCATGCAGCAGTTCGTCGCCATCGCCGACTCGCAGCACCGCGGGCGTCTCGACCTGTTCATGCTGAACGACATGCCGGCGCTCGCCATGCCGTTCACCAATGCCCTGCAGGCATCGCTGGCGCAGTCCTCGCTGCTGTCCGCGCGAGCCTTCGACGAGGCCTCGGCGCTGAACGCGACGCTGCTGAACGCCACCATCGTCATCGTCGTGGTGGCCGCGCTGGCGGCGGGCGGGCTGGGCTTCGGCGTGTACCGCTCGATCACCACGCCCATCGCGAAGCTCAACGCCGCGGTGATGAAAGTCTCCGACGGCGACTACTCCGCGCGCACTGGCCTGAGCGGTGCCGACGAGCTCGCGAGCCTCGGCGAGGCGCTCGACACGCTGCTCGAGGAACGTATCGAGTCGCTGGCGCGCGCCGAGCACGAGAACGAGCAGCTCAACGACTCGGTCATCGCGCTGCTGGAGGCGCTGGAGAAGTTGAGCGAACGCGACCTGACCGTGCGCCTGCCGGTGACCGAGGACGTGATCGGGCCGGTCGCCGACGCGATGAACTACATGACTTCCGAGACCCAGCGGGTGCTGAGCGACATCCGCAGCGTGGCACTCGAGGTCGAGACCGCGAGCGACCACGTCAAGAGCCAGGGCGCGCAGGTGGCCAAGGTCGCGCAGCGCGAGCGCAAGCTGGTCGAACACACCAGCGGGCGGCTCTCGAACGTGGTGTCCTCGATGTCCGACATCGCGCGCCTCGCCCAGTCGGGCAACGACGCGGCGGAGAAGGCCGCCGGCAACACCGAGCTCGCGCTCGGCACGGTGACCGAGACGGTCGGCGGCATGAACCAGATCCGCGAGATCATCAGCGAGACCGAGAAGCGCATCAAGCGCCTCGGCGAACGCTCCCAGGAGATCACCGCCATCGTCGAGATGATCAACACCATCGCCGAGCGCACCCACGTGCTGGCGCTCAACGCCAGCATGCAGGCGGCGGCCGCGGGCGAGGCCGGCCGCGGCTTCGCGGTGGTGGCCGACGAGGTGCAGCGCCTGGCCGAGAGCTCGCGCGGCTCCACCTCGCAGATCGCGACCCTGGTCAAGAACATCCAGAGCGAGACCGCCGAGACCATGGCCGCCATGAACCGTTCCATCGAGCAGGTCGTGCAGGGCTCGGAGCTGGCCGAACGCGCCGGCGAGCAGATGCGCCACACCCAGACCTCGACCGCCGAGCTGGTGGCGGTGGTGCGCAAGATCGCCACGCACTCGCGCCAGCAGGCCGAGGCCAGCGAGAAGCTGCGCGAGTACGCCGCGGCGATCGAGAAGAGCACCGCCCAGACCAACAAGCAGATCCACGCCCAGGGCCTGCAGACCGACCGGCTGGTCGGCTACGCGAAGCGC
>JBFJWO010000303.1:0-6644 GCA_041623575.1 Gammaproteobacteria bacterium | reverse complement strand
GGGAACGACGTCGTCGGCACGCTGTAGTCGAACACCGTGTGGGCGCTGCGTTCGCCGCCGCCCATGACGCCGCCGTGCACCATCGCGTGCGCCAGCAGCACGTTGACCGAATCCGTCTCGAAGTCGCCCGTGAGCGCGTGCACGATCTTCGCGAGGCGCTCGGCATAGGCTAGCGCGTGATCCGCAGCGTCCCCGCTCATCAGCTGCCCGGCGCGCACGATGTTGCGCTGGGACAGGAACGGCAGCGACGCGATACGCACGCGCTCGCCGTCGATGTCGAGGCTCAACACGCCGCCGTCACGCGGGCGCGCGACACGCGGCACGCAGTGAATGTTGGTGAGCTCGAGCAGCGGGCCGACGGCTTCGAAACGACGCGGATTGTCGTGGTTGCCGGCAATGACCACGACGTGGGCAACGGTCTTCGCGAGCGCGAGCAGCGCCTGGTAGACGATCTTTTCCGCCTCCGGCGCGGGCGCGGCGGTGTCGAACAGGTCGCCCGCGATCAGCACCACGTCCACGCGGTTGTCGCAGGCGAGATCGGCTATCTCCCGCAGCACTGCCTCGTGTTCGGCGGCGCGGCTACGCCCGCGCAGTGATTTGCCGACGTGCCAGTCGCCCGTGTGCAGCAGGCGCATCAGGTCACGCCGTCGAAAGCATCGCCGTCGCCGGCGTCGGCGGGCGCGGCGGCCTCGTCCGCCCGGGTCGCCCAGGCGGGAAACGGGAACTCGAGCACCAGCGGGATGGGCAACTGCGGTTGCGACACGATCATCGTGCCGGGCTTCAGGATGGTCGCGCGCTGGCGGTGCACGGTGGGCAGGAAGCCGTACTCGTCCCGACCGGACTCCGCCGAGTCCAGGCGCCCGACCACGCGCAGGGCCGAGTTGGCGACGATGCGCCGCTCGACCTCGCTCGCGGTCTGCTGCGCGCCGATCAGGATGATGCCGAGCGAGCGGCCGCGCTCGGAGACGTCCACCAGGATCTCCTTGATCGGGCTCGACCCCTCGCGCGGCGCGTACTTGTTCAACTCGTCCAGCACCACGAACAGCAGCGGGCGCGGCTGGCCGCTGCGTTCCTTCTCGACGAACGCGCGGCGCAGGGTGACACCCACGACGAAACGCTTGGCGCGCTCGTTCAGGTTGTGGATGTCGATCACGGTCACCTGCTCGGCACGCTGCACCCGGTGGCGCTCGGGGTGCGCGACGTCGCCGCGGATCAGGTGCTCGACGTGCGGCACGGCGGCATAGATGCGGCGCACGAACGCATTCACCGTGCCCTGGCCGATCGCCGGCCCGGCCCACTCGCGCGCGGTGACTTCGTCCTGCACCCGATTGGCGACGTGGTCGATGAGTTCGCGAAACGTGCGCAGGGTCGCGCCCTCGCTGCGCACACTGCCGTCGTCCAGCGCGGCGGCCTTACGCAGTTGCGCCATGACGTTGTGCACGACGATGGTGTACTGCTGGCGATCGTCCTCGGCGTCGGCGAACAGGAACGTCAGCAGGTCCTCGCGGCAGAAATCCGCAAGCGTCCAGAAAAAGGACTGCACCCCCTGGTGACGCGTGGCGACGTCCGGGGCGGCGTTGGCATCGCCGCGGCGCGGCGGCGCCCAGAACTCGACGCTCTGGAACGCGCCCGGGGGCAGGCCGAGCCTGTCGTAGCGCTGGCGCTGCGCGGCGTCCAGCCTGCTGTTCGCGCGATCGAGGAACAGCAGGTCCTCGCCCTTGACGTTGTAGACCAGCACCTTGGTGTTGAGCGCCTCGGCGCCCAGCACTTCGGCGTGAAACAGGCTGTAGCAGAGGAAGCTCGCGTAGGTGGTCTTGGTCGCCACGCCCGAGATGCCGCTGATGTTCACGTGCGCGCCGCGCGTCCCGTCCAGGAACTCGAGGTTGGCGTAGAGCGGTTCGCCGTCGCGCGACAGGCCGATCGGTACGCGCTTTTCCATGCCGTCGAAGAACAGCGCCTGATCGCGCTCGGCGTCCTGCGCGCGCCGCACGGCCTGGCCGGGCAGCGGCGGCACGAACACTTCGGGCTCGAAGCGCGTGGCCAGCACCTGCGCCGCCTGGCTCACCTGCGCGGGCAGGATGCCGTCTTCGATCAGGAACACGTCCGAGTCGAAGCGCGCGCCCTCGTGACGGGCGCGCACCTGCGTGACCAGGCCGTAGATACGGACCTCGCGCCCGTCCGGCAGGGAGCGCTCCAGCGCCACCACGTCGTCGAGTTGCAGGAACTCGCCCTCGGCCACGGCCACCCAGAACGCGAGCGGGGTGGCGTCCTCGGTGCCGATGACGCGGGCGACCATGGGCGCGCCGGTGCGGGTCACGGGCGGGGCGCGGCGCCGGGACGGCGGCTCGAGGCGGTCCGTGGCCAGGCGTTTGTCGTTGATCTTTGCGAGTTCACCCCGGCGCCGATTGTATCGGGTCGCACGCGGCTTGTCGTTTTACCGACAACGTCGGCGTTCCTTACAAACGCCTTCGCCCCGGCACCGGTGGAAATCAAAAAAGACGCGCCCGATCAGTGCGTTACGGGGCGTTGCACGCGCTTTGCTAGGGAAGCGCCAGCGGTACGACGGATAACGAGGACGAAGAACATGACAACAGCCACCGCACTTCGACGACTGGCGCTCGGCAGCGCGCTGCTGCTCGCGAGCGTCTCCGGCGCCGGCGCCGAGGCTCGGACACTCCTTGCCACAGCCGGCTCTTTCCCCGCGCCCGGCGTGGCCGGGCTGACGGCGGCCGATGCGGTGAGCGCCGGTCCGGGCGAACCGGCCACGGCCGCCAGGAACTGCCGCCGCGCGCGTGAGGCGGGAACCCGCCCGGTGCGCCGCGTGGTCGATCGGGTTCGCTGCAAACGGGCACGCACGGCGGCGCTTGCCTGACGCGGCGCGACCGGGCGCATGGCGGGCAGCCCCGGGTTGGGCGGCGGCGTCACGCGCGAAACGCGCACATACTCGAGGCAACGGTCGGTTCGGCGCGGGATTGTCCCGGGCACGAACCGTTGCCGGATCAACGCTCGATGCCGTTGAGCAGGTGCTCCGTCATGATCCGGGCCAGGGCTTCGGGGTCGCGCTCGGGTGCGTCGGGCCGCTCGAGCTGGCCGGTGCTCGCGAGCATGGCGAGGCCGTGCACCAGCGACCACACCGTGGCGGCGAGTTCCAGTGGCGGGCGCTGCACGTAGACGCCCGCCGCGACCCCGTTGCCGATCACGTCCAGCAGACACTGGAACGCCTCGCCGGCACCGCGACCGGCAAGCGGTGTCGCCGCGCGGGGCGTTTCACAGACGGGACAGATCTCTGACGAACCGCGCCGGTAACCCGTCGTACGCCAGGTCCGCCCTCACTGCCGTTACGAGTTCCGTGAACCAATCAACGCTTCGGGCATGCCAGATCTCGCCCGGGCGCTCGACCCGTTTTCCCGGAGTCGGAGAAGCGTCACAAATCGGTACGTAACACCGGGCACCGCAACGCCTTCGCGCCCACAGTGGCGTGCAAGTTGCCTCGCTCGTGTTCGACAACGACGCGTGTGCTGGCCGTGCGCGCTCCCGACCCGGGCTCCGCGATCGCCCGGCGTCGAAGCGAACCAACCGGAGACGCCCTACACATGCTTGACCTGCCCGCACGCTGTATCCGACGACTGGCGGCCGCCGCCGTTCTGACCCTGAGCCTGGGGACGAACGCCGCCTGGGCGCTCGAAGAAGCTTTCCTCGAAGCGACCTGCGACGACTTCCTGCTGTTCGTCTACTCCCCCAACGCGTCGATGACGACGCACACCGTCGACTACACCCTGACGCTGACGCCGGTCGGCGGCGGCAACCCGCTGCAGGCCAGCGGCTCGTTCGACGTGACCGTGCAGGACAGCAACGGCCTGGAGGCGGAAGTCTTCGCTCAGTGGAGCGAGTGGTTCGCCGGCGGTCTGCCGAGCGGCGACTACGAGGTGACCGGTTCGGTCAGCTCGGCCACCCTCGATCCCGGTCAGCTGGACATCGACGAAGGCATCGCGATGCTGCTGCAGTGCACTTCGGGCGGCGTGCCCGTGTGCGGCGACTCCATGGTCGAAGGCAACGAGGAGTGCGACGACGGCAACCTGCTCGACGGCGACGGCTGCCGATCGGACTGCACCCAGGAACTGTGCGGCGACGGCGTCGACGACCCGCAGGAGCAGTGCGACGACGGCAACAACAACGGCGGTGACGGCTGCCGGGCCGACTGCACGCTGGAGATCTGCGGCGACGGTATCTTCGACGCCGGCGAAGGCTGCGACGACGGCAACACGGTCGATGGCGACGGCTGCCGTGCGAACTGCACCCAGGAGATCTGCGGTGACGCCATCCTCGACGCCGGCGAGGAGTGCGACGACGGCAACGACGTTGCCGGCGACGGCTGCTCGGTGTCCTGCCAGGTCGAGGTCTGCGGCAACGGGGTGCTCGATCCGGGCGAAGCCTGCGACGACGGTAACCTGGCCGACGGCGACGGCTGCCGCAACGACTGCAGCATCGAGGTCTGCGGCGACGGATTCCTCGATCCCAACGAGCAGTGCGACGACGGTAACAACGTCGATGGCGACGGTTGCACGGCCGCCTGCCAGGTGGAACTGCTCGGCGGCGAAGGCTGCACGCCGGGGTACTGGAAGCAGGCGCACCACTTCGATTCCTGGACCGCGCCCTACACGCCCGACACGCCGTTCGCCGACGTGTTCGAGGACGTGTTTCCCGGCCGGACACTGCTCGACGTGGTGTCGCGCAACGGCGGCGGCTTGAACGCGCTCGGGCGCCACACCGTGGCCGCACTGCTGAACGCGGCGTCTGCCGGCGTCAGCTACGACGAGGCCCTCGCCGACGTGATCGGGCAGTTCAACCACGTGCACCCGGGCACGAAGAGCGCCTACAACCAGCTCAAGAACTCGTTCGAGGCCTACAACGAACAGGGCTGCCCCCTGAACTGAGCCGCTGACGGGGCGGGCTCCCGCCCGCCCCGTCCCTCAAACCCACTGTGCGTGCGGGCAGAGCGCCGGCGCGCACCCGAGGTGACCGTCTTGATCAACGACCGATCCCGCTGCGCGATTCCCCAGCCCGCTCCCGGCCTCTTCCCGGTCTTCCTGCTCGCGCTCCTGATCGGCGCGGCGTTACTCGCGCCGCGCGCGTTCGCGCAATCCGCCGACCTCGAGCAGCTCGCCCGCGAGGTGCGCGAACTGCGCCAGGGCCAGGCGCTGATCCGCCAGCAACTGGACGAACTGAAGGCGCTGCTGAAGGCCCGGCCGAGCGCCGCGGCCAGGACCCGCCCCGCCGTGGCCGAGGACCTCTCCGAGGCGACGTTCGACATCAGCGACGACCCGGCCAGGGGCGACCCCTCGGCGCGGCTGGTGATGATGGAGTTCTCCGACTACCAGTGCCCCTACTGCGCCCGCCACGCCAGCCGCGTGCTGCCGCGCATCGAGCAGGAGTACGTCGCGACCGGGCGGTTACGCTACGTGTTCCGCGATTTTCCCCTCGAACGCATCCACCCGCAGGCATTCGACGCCGCGCGCGCCGCGAACTGCGCCGGCGAGCAGGGCCGCTACTGGGAAATGCACGACCGCCTCTTCGCCCAGCGCAAGGCCATCGCGCCTTTCGCACCGCACGCCGAGGCGGTCGGCGTTGCCGACATGGCGGCGTTCGGCAACTGCCTCGACAGCGGGCGTTACGCCGACGAGGTCCGCGCCGACATGGCCGAGGGGCGCCGGGCGGGGGTGAGCAGCACGCCGACTTTCGTGGTCGGCTTCGATGACGGCCGTGGCTCGGTAACGGGCGTGCGCATCGTGCGCGGCGCGCTGACTTTCGAGCGCCTCGTGGCGGAGATCGAGGCGGTACGCGCGAGGCGCTGAAGCACGGCGCAGCACGCCGGGCGCGTCCTGCTCGTTGCGGGCGCGTCCCACGCCTTCAGCACGGCGTCGCGTCCGGGCCGTAACCACACGACGGCGTGGCGAACGCGTTCGCGAAACCGCCCCGCCGGTACCGACGGTCTTTCCGCTGCCCGGCGCCCAGGCAACGCTGCCGTCGCGCCAGCCGGCATGGTAATACCCGCGCCGCTCGCCGCCCGGCGTGATCGCGTAGATCACCCCGCCGCCGCCGCAAAACACCTTGTGCAACCCGCCCCAGCCGCTGCCGACGGCGGTGGGCCCCGCCGTCACCGCCGGGGTTCGCGCCGCGGTCCCCATTTCACGCCCGACATGGTGAAATGACGCCTGTCCCCGACGCCACCCGATTTCACCGACAAGCAGGAGAACACCATGGCGATGCTGGCGAGCGATGAGCAGGGTTACCCGCGGGCGAAACGACGGTTGCGCCTCGGCTTCGTCGGCGGCGGGCGCGGCGCGCTGGTGGGCGAGTGGCACGCGCTCGGCGCGCGGATCTCCAACCGCTGGGAGGTGGTGGCCGGCGCGCTCTCGACCGACCCGGACAACGCCCGCGTCTCCGGGCAGGACTGGATGCTCGACCCGGGGCGCGCGTACGCCGACTACCGCGAGATGGCCGGAGCCGAGTCGGCGCGCGCCGACGGCATCGAAGCGGTCGCCATCTGCACGCCCAACTTCACCCATTTCGACATCGCCCGGACCTTTCTCGAAGCCGGCATCGACGTCATCTGCGACAAGCCCGTCACCACCACGCTGGACGAT
>JBFJWO010000302.1:0-6665 GCA_041623575.1 Gammaproteobacteria bacterium | reverse complement strand
GACCGACGCCTTGCTGATCTGGATCTTCTTGGTGTCGGCCTGCGCCACCGTCGCCGCCTCGATGATGTTCTGCGGCGAGGCGTAGACCCGCTTGATCAGGCGCTCGATGGTGTCGCCGCTTATCGGGGCGACCTCGAGGTTCTGGCGCCGGGCCTCTTCGAGAAAGGCGGCATCGGACATGGTCGCCATGAAGGCTTTCTGCAGGGCCGCGACGCGCGCCGCGGGCACGTCCGGCGGGGCCAGGAACGGGCGCCCCCAGGCCTGGCGGGCGAAGATCAGTTCCAGCACCTGGCGCTGGGTCTCGTTCTGGGCGAGGTCCATGATGAACGGCACGTCGGGCAGGTCGGGGTGCTTCTCGCTCGACATCTGCACCAGCACGCGCATCTTGCCTTCCTTCAGCCAGGCAGCCTGGCGCGACTTGGCGCTGGACCACGAGTAGCCGCAGCGCCCGTCCACCTCGCCGCGCTCCATGGCGAGCAGGATGTCGTTGCCGCCGGGGTAGCCGGTGACCAGTTTCAACTTGGTGCCGATGACGTTGTTCAACACCGTCGGGAAGGTGTCGGTGTCGGCGCCCGGCCCGGTGCCGCCGACCACCATGCCGGTGCTCAGCAGGTCGTCGAAGCGCGTGACCGCGGTCTGGTGCCAGGAAACGCACACGCTGACCTCGTTGTTGGCGCTGCCGATCCAGTTGAACCGGGTCGGGTCGTACTGCGCCTCCTTGGTGCCGAACAGCGGCTCCATCGGCATGCCGCGCCCGACCACCGCGATCACCGAGCCGTCCTTGGGCAGTGTGTTGTACACCTCGTTGGTGAGCAGCATGCTGCCCGCCCCGGGCCGGTTCTTGACCACCACCCGCGGGTTGCCGGGCAGGTGTTTACCGATGTGGCGGGCCACCGTGCGCGAGTAGGTGTCGTAGCCGCCGCCCGGGCTGTAGCCGACGAACACGGTCAGCGTCTTGCGCTTGTAGAAGTCTTCGACCTCGTCGGCCAGCACCGGGGCGCACGCCAGGGCCAGGCCGAGCAGGCCGCCGACACCGAACGTGGCGAGTTCGAACGAGTGTTTCAGCGAGCGTTTCATGGGCACTCCTCCTCATCGTCTTACGCCGTCTTAATCGGTCGTGCGCCCGCGCCGCGAGGGATGCACGACGGTCGCTGGCACAATGTATACGCGCTTCGGTCGCGAAAAGTAAGACAATTGCGGTATCGGATGTAGAGCGATTCGGTATGCGCACGCGTGCGCCGCGCGCCCGGCGCCTGGCGTAGAATCGGGCGGTCACACTCACAGGAGGCGCCGAGCGAGCCATGGCCGCCAATGCCGAGGACCCCAAACTGCTGCTCGATCCCTACGGCGACTGGGCGGCGGGCGAGCAGGTACCGATGGTCGAGGACTTCGGGGTCGACCTGCACCGCGTCGACGTGAGCCACTGGCCGCGCTTCGACACCGACGGCGCGATCGTGCACCTCAAGGGGCGCGGGGATTTCGTCTCGGTGTTCGTGCTGGAACTGGCGCCGGGCGCGAAGAGCGCGCCGCAGCGCCACCTGTTCGAGGAAGTGGTGTTCGTGCTGAGCGGCCAGGGCAGCACCACGGTTGAGACCCACGACGGGCGCACGCACTCGTTCGAGTGGGGCACCAACAGCCTGTTCGCGCTGCCGCTGAACGCGAGCTACCGGCACTTCAACGCGAGCGGGCGCGAGCCGGCGCGCCTGGCGAGCGTCACCGACCTGCCGCTGATGATGAACCTGTTTCACAACGAGGCGTTCGTCTTCGACAACGACTACCGCTTCGCCGAGCGCGAGGGCCGCGAGGAGCACTTTCGCGGCGAGGGGAACTTCATCCCGGTGCGACCGGGCCGGCACATGTGGGAGACCAATTTCATTCCCGATCTCGCCGCCTTCGAGCTGCAGCGCTGGGACAAGCGCGGCGCCAACAGCTCCAACATGAAGTTCATCCTCGCCGACGGCACCATGCACGCGCATTCCTCCGAGATGCCGGTCGGCACGTACAAGAAAGCGCATCGTCACGGGCCGGACTTCCACGTGTTCAATGTCACCGGCCGGGGCTACTCGCTGCTGTGGTACGAGGACGACGAGGACTTCACGCGCGTCGACTGGCACCACGGCGTGGTGTTCGCGCCCCCCGACATGATGTATCACCAGCACTTCAACACTTCGCCCGAGCCGGCCCGCTACCTCGCCATCGCGCTCGGCAGCCTGCGCTATCCCTTCACCGCGGAGAAGCGTAACCTGTTCGCCGGCGTGGACGTGAACGTGCGTGACGGCGGGCGCCAGATCGAGTACGCCGACCAGGACCCGCGTATCCACCGGATCTACCTCGCCGAGCTCGAGCGCAACGGCGTGGAGTCGCAAATGGGCGACTACGTTCAGGAGCGCTGATCGGCGCTCGGGCCGGGCGTCGCGCGCGGCTGCAGCACCAGCCAGACGGCGAGCAGTGCGATCAGTGCCGCGCCGATGAGGAGAAATCCCCGTTCGATGCCGGCGACCTGGATGACCGCGCCGAGCACCAGGGGAATCACCAGGCTCGCGAGCCGGTTGGCGGTGGAACGCAGGCCCACGCCGAGTCCCTGGCGCGTCGGCGGTACGGCCGCGGACAGTTGCGAGAGCAGCAACGGCATGGAGATGCCCATGCCGACCCCGAAGGCCAGCGCCGCGGCGAACAGCACCCCAAAGCCCGTCAGCAGCGGTGTCAGCGAGATGCTCGTCACCGCCAGCGCGGTGCTCGCGAACAGCAGCCATCGCGCCGGGAAACGCCCGGCCAGTCCCCCGGCGAGCGTCGCCAGCCCCGAGCTCAGGCCTGCCACCCCGACCAGGATGCCGATGCTCGTCTCGCTCTGCCCGACATAGACCAGCGCGACGGCGTAGAACGAGGCCTGGATGCTGTAGCTCGCGATCCGCACGAAGGTGATGAAGATCACCGTGGCGACGGCGCGCCGGCGCAGCAGGGCGAAGGCCCGGTAATAGCTCGCAAAGTCCAGTACCAGCGCGCCACGCCCGGCGCGCGGGTCGTGGCGGCGCAAGTGCCCGCGCGGCAGGCGCAGGGCGACCGCCAGCAACGCGAGGCTCCAGGCCGAGATCGCCGCGAAACCGCCCCACGCGCCGAACAGGTCCCAGCTCACGCCGAGCAGGAACGGTCCGGCCAGGTTGCCCATGTTGGCCGCGAAGCTGAACCGCGCGGCTTCGCCCGAATCGCCCTGCGCGGCGCGCGCGAGCGCCGTCTGGGCGGCTATCCAGCCGAACGCGGTGACCAGCCCGCTGAGCAGCTCGAGGCCCAGCAACGCGCCGACCCACGGCAGCAACGGGTAGAGCAACGGCAGCACGGCGTTGACCGCGGCGAGCGAGATGAGCGTGCGGCGCACGCCGAAACGATCGATCAGGGCGCCGCCCTGGATGGACAGGAACAACGGCAGGAACGAGCGGGCGGCGAGCACCACGCCCATCAGCGCCGGCGCGATCCCGAGCGCGACGCACCACAGCGCCGCAGCCACGCCCTTCATCACCACCGTGCTGAGCGCAAAAAAACCGGCCGCGTGAATGCACCACAGCAACCGGCGCCGTTCGCGCGCAGCGCGGTCTGCGTCGCCCCCGCTTGCCGTGCCCGCCACCGGCTCAGTTCGGGATGAACGCCTCCATCTTCGGCGTGACGCCGTTCTTCTCCATCTCGTCCAGCCACAGGCGGTGGATGCGCGGGTCCTGGTCTTCGTACTCGAGCTGGTCGCCGCCTTCGCGGGTGCTGGTGGACACCGCGCCTTTCTCCCCGGGGGCGAGCCCGATGAGCGAGCGCCGGTTGGCGGTGGTGTACGGGTAGCGCAGGCCGCCGACCCCGGTCGCGAGGTAACGTGCCGGGTGCTGACTGGTGTTGAAGTGCTGGTGGAACTGGCGGTCGGCCGGCGGGAACACCACGCCGTGTTTCCAGTCGATGCGCAGGAAATCCTCGTCGTCCTCGAACCACAGCAGCGAGTAGCCGTGACCGGTGACGCACATCACGTGAAAGCCTGGCCCGTGACGGTGGCCCTTCTTGTAGGTGCCGACCGGCATCTCGGAGATGTGCGCGTGCATGGTGCCGTCGGCCAGCACGAACATGATGTTGGTGCCGCCGGCGCCGCGATCGCCCCAGGACTTGAGCTCGATGCGGGCGAGGTCGGGGACGAAATTGGTCTCCCACATGTGGTTGCCCGGGCGCACTTCGATCAGGTCGCCCTCGCCGGAGAAATAGCTCTCCTTGCCGGCCCGCTCGGCGAAGTCGAACTCCGATTCCATGATGAAGCGCTCGTTGTGGAACAGGTTCATCACCGCCGGCAGGTCGGTGGTGCTGACCAGCAGCGCGCGCTCGCGCCCGCTCGCGTTGAAATGCCGGTAGCGCGCGTTCAGCGGGATGGCGAACAGGCTGCGCGGCCCCCATTCGAAACTGTGCCTTCGCCCGTCGCGCAGCTCGATCTGGGTGGTGCCGCGCCCTTCGAGCACGTACACGACTTCCTCGAACAGGTGGCTTTGTGGCGAGGTGGCGAGCCCGGGCTGCAGTTCGAGCAGGAACATGTTGGCGAAATCGCCGCGGCCCTTGAGGTGTACGGCGGCGCCGCGGCACTCGAAGCGCGGCCAGTCGCCGACCTCGACCGAGAACAGGTCGATACCGTAGTCCTCGCGTACCGGGATGCCTTCGCGCCCCACCCACTCGAGGTAGGGATCGATGCCGTAACGCACACAGTCATTCATCTTCAGTTGCCCTCCGGATACCTGCGCCTCGCCCGCGCCCGGGCGTTCGCGCAATCAGGAAAAGATCAGCGACTTGATCACCACCGGCACCACGCCCGGCGGGTCGATGAGGCTGCCGACGTCCACGTAGTCGAACTCGCGCAGGCGCACGCCGTCGATGGAGAACAGCTCCCCCGAGTAACCGAGCTCTCGGTGCAGCACGTGCCCGAGCACGTTGCCGACGTCGCCGTCGATCACCAGCAGCAGCGGCGCCTCGCGCGTGCCGCCCGGCGCCAGCACCTCGAGCAGGCCGCGCCCGAGCGCCGCCAGGCGTTCGTGACTGGGGTCGCCGCGCCAGTGCAGCGCGAGCGCCACCGACGCCTCGGGCGCGAGGTCGAGGCGGGACAGGGATTCGCGCAACGCGCCGGCCACGTGCGCGGGCTCGACGGTGTCGGCCAGTCGCAGGTCGGGGTGCACGACGGGCACGTTGTGGACCGGCAGCAGTTCGGCGTCGGACAAATAGATCGTCTTGCCGCTGACCTGCACGGTGAACTGCGAGGCGCCGATGACCGTCGCCCGGATCCCCTGGCCCGGATCGAGCAGGGGCAACGCCACCCGCTCGGCCAGGCGTTCGCGCAGCGCCGCCGCCAGCAGCAGGGCGATGTCGCCGTACTCGGCCCGCTCGCGCCCGAGCAGGTACTCCGAGACGCCGCCCGACACCGACAGTGCCGTGGGCGCCGGCTCGCGCGGCAACGCTTCGGTCAACTGCAGCTCGAGGCCCAGCCGGTCGAGCGGGCGCGCGGCGATGTAGTCGGTGGCGACGTCGGCCAGGCGCGCGGCGATACGCTCGCGCACGCCGGGGTCGGCGAGGATCGCGGGCGTCGTCCCGAGGCCGAGTTCGGCGGCGACCCGGCGGGCCGAGTCGTCGACCCGCGTCCATTGCCCGGCGGCGTCCGTCGCGAGCAACCGCCCGCCCACCGCGAAAGCGCACACGCCGAGCACGCGCCCGCGGTCGATGAGCGCGAGCTTGGTGGTGCCGCCGCCGATGTCGGCGTGCAGCAAGACCTCGTCGCGTTCGCGCGAGAGCGCGACGGCGCCGGAACCGTGCGCGGCGAGCGCCGCTTCCAGCTTGTGTCCGGCGGTCGCGCAGACGAACTTGCCGGCCTCCTCGGCGAACAGTTCGTCGATGACGCGCGCGTTGCGCTGCTTGATCGCCTCGCCGGTCAGGATCACGGCGCCCGAGTCGACGTCGCTGCGTTGCAGGCCCGCCTGGTGATAGCAGCGATGGATGAAGCTCTCCAGGCGTGGCGCGTCGATGCTGCCGTCGCGCAGGAACGGGGTGAGCGTGATCGGCGAACGCCACACGATCTCGCGCTGCACGACCTCGAAGCGGCTCGACAGCTCGCGCGCCCGGCGTTGCAGCAGCACGCGGGCGAAGATCAGGTGCGAGGTGGAGCTGCCGATGTCGATCCCGACCGTGGTGAGGTCCACCGACTCCTGGCGCCAGATCGCGTCGGCCAGCGCCTTGCGCGCGCCGGCGGGCGGGTGGTGGCCGTGGTGATCGTGGTCGTCGTGCGCACGCAGCATCGGTGGTCTCGTTCCGTGGCGCGGCGGGCTGGTCCGGTATACCTCGTTCGTGCCGCGTCGCGGATACTAGCAACTCGGCCGGCGACCTTGCACAGTGAAAGCGGCTTGTCTGCAAGAGAGTTTCGGTATGGGCGGTTCACCGACCGGTTGCTCGCCTGCGATGCCGGCATCGCACTGCGCCGGTTGTCGGGCCGCACGCGTGCTAACATCGCCGGCGGCGCCGGGCGCGCACAACTCGGAGGGTGGATGGCGACACGCCAACGCGGTGCGGGGCCCGCGCGATGAACGCCCCGCGCTGGTTCACCGAAGCCGACGTCACGTCGACGCTCGATCTGCCGACGGCGATCGACGCGCTGGAGCGTGTGCTCGCCG
>JBFJWO010000301.1:0-6683 GCA_041623575.1 Gammaproteobacteria bacterium | reverse complement strand
GTTGCCGTGCTCCAGAGGCGATCGGCCTGGCATCCTTGCCTTGCGCTTGCTGTTCGCCATCACTGACCCGGGACAAAGCTTAGCGAAGGCGTCGGGGCGGCTGAATACGTCTCACGTACTAGGCCGGGGGGTGAGTGACCTAGGCCTGTCGAGTGGAGCCTGCGCCGCGCGTATCCCCGACGAGCCGCGGGCACTGCCCCACGTGCGACCAGGGTGGCGAAGACGCGCGCTAAATACGCCAAGACTCAAGTGCTACGACCACGGTCTTGTGTAGAGCCTGCGCAGACTGGGATAGTGTGCGTAGCGCACGCCAGGGCTTCGGCGATGGTCCGGCAACCCGGCTCCGTCGCCTCACGCTTGCCAGGTCAGCGTCGCCGCCGGCCCGTTTTGGCCATCGGGTTTGCGCAACGCGTCGTGGCGGCGCCGGCGGTTTGTGATGGGCAGCGCGAACACCCGCGCTACCGACTACGAGGAGCGTTCAGGTGGAAAGGCAACAGGTGACCGCGGCACTCATTCCGGCCCTGTACAAGCAGACCGCGGCCGGCATCGTCGCCCACGTCGTGACCAGCAGCGTGCTGGTCCTGCTGCTGTGGCACAGTGTGGACGCGCTGGCGGTGCTCGGGTGGCTCGCTGCCGTTTATGTCCTGAGCGTGCTGCGTGGCGCGACGGTGTGGTGGTTCAACCGACACGCCTCCGCGATTCGCGAACCCCTGGCGTGGGGACGACTCGCGACGCTCTTCGCGGGGCTGTTCGGCCTGTTGTGGGGGGTGTGCCCGTGGCTGTTCATGGCCATCGACAACCCGACTTCAGTGGTGGTCATCACCGTCATCAACATGGGGCTGGGCGCCGGTGCGGTCGTGGCGCTCGCGCCGTACCTGCCCGCCTGCCTGGCCTTTGCGTTGCCGACCCAGGCGGGGCTGATCGCGGCGTTGGTCGCCACGCCGCAACCGATGACCCTGGCCATCGCCGCGCTCGCCGGTTACGCACTGGTGGCAAATCTCACCAATAGTGTCATGGTGCATTCCAGGCTGCGCGAGAACGTGCGCCTCACCGACGACAACCTGAGACTGCGTCACGAGGCGGAGGACAAGAACCGCCTGCTCGAGGAGACGCTGGCGACCATAACGCAGGCGCGCGAAGCCGCCGAGCACGCCAACGCCGCCAAGACGCGTTTCCTGGCCGCCGCCAGCCACGACCTGCGCCAGCCCCTGCACGCGCTCGGCCTGTTCTTCGAGAGCCTGGCGGCGGACGTGAGAACGCCGGCGACGGAACCGCTCATCGAACGCGTGAACGAGTCCATCCGGGCGCTCGGTACCATGCTGAACGCGCTGCTGGACATCTCCAAGCTCGACGCCGGGGTGGTGCGCCCGAACGTCGGCGCGGTGTCGCTGGCCGCGCTCATGCGGCGCCTCGAAGAGGAGTTTCGTCCGCTGGCGCTGAGCACCGGCAACCGGCTGAGCATGCGGGTGCGCGACCTGCACGTGCGCAGCGACGAACTGATGCTGGAACGCCTGTTGAGAAACCTGCTCAGCAATGCGTTGCGCTATACCCGTGCGGGCCGCGTGTGTGTCGGTGTCAGGACGCGCGGCGACGCGGTGCGTGTCGAGGTCTACGACACCGGTATCGGCATCGCGCCGGGGCAGTTCGAGGCGATCTTCACCGAGTTCCATCAACTGAACAACCCCGGCCGCGATCGCCACCAGGGACTGGGCCTGGGACTCGCCATCGTGCGACGTATCGCGGACCTGCTCGGGCACCGCGTCGAAGTCGCCTCCCGCCCCGGGCGCGGCGCGCGCTTCAGCATCGTGCTCCCGCGCGCGGCGGCGCCGCGCACACCGGGCCCGGCCAGCGCCGGTGCGGCCGAGACCGGCGACGACCTGCGCGGCGTGCGCGTGCTGGTGCTCGACGACGACCACGCGATCCTCGACGCGATGCAGCGGCTGTTGAGCCGTTGGGGGCTCGATGTCGTGCTCGCGCGCAGTGTCGACGACGCGTTGCGCAGCGCCGCGCAGGCGCCCGCACCGCAGATCCTGCTGGTCGACTACCGGCTGGCGGGCAAGGTGACGGGCATCGAGGCTGTGAGCCGGCTGCGCGAAGCGCTCGCGGCACCGGTGCCGGCGGTGTTGCTCACCGGCGACACGGCACCCGACCGGCTGCGCCAGGCCGAACAAAGTGCCATACCCTTGCTGCACAAGCCCGTGCAGCCGGCCAGGTTGCGCGCCGTCATGCGCAGCTCTTTGCTGCCGCGACCCGGCCCGGCAGCTGCCGCGGATGCGCGGTGACGGAGCGCACGAGCAGCACCGACGCGCTGGAGGCAGGTCCGGGTGAGCACCGCTCGCTGGTGCTCCGTCACGCTGTACCTGCCCGGGGCGTCAGCCCGGGGGCACGAGCGGCAGGCGCTTGGCGTAGATGCGAATGCCCGCGCCGTTGCTCACCCGGCGAGCCACCACGCCCTTGAGGCACAGCAGCTTGCTGCCCGGCATCGTCACCGGGTCGATCGGGAAGTACAACTCGACGCGCACGCCGCGGGTCAGGTGCAACGGCAACTCGTCGTCGACGAACAGCCCCTGCGGGCTGATGCAGCTGACGCGGCACGATTTGATGAACTGGTCCTGGTAGTAGAGGTCGGCGAATTCTTCCGTGCGCTTGCGATCGCTCGCCCGGCGTTCCACTGCCATTCGCGACTCCCTGCTGCCCAGGCCACGCAGGTTCTTACTCGGTGTTGTGACTACGGCCATGCGCGACGTAGAGCAAGAAACGGACCTGCCGCCGAAACGAGGCCTTTTTTGCCCGAAAGCCCCGGTCGGTGTCAAGTTTTCCAACGCATCGGCGGGTTTGATTACGCATGAAGCGGTTGAAAAACAAAGACATTCCCTATCAGTGCCCGTGGCAGCGGGTGTAAAGTCATTCGACGCGGCGCCGACCCTCGAGGACCACGTAGTCGATCCCCGGTTGCTCGCCGAGGGTGCGCAGGCGTCGGTCGAGCGCCAACCTCGGTGCGCTCACCCGCACGAGGTGTGCGCCGCCGCTCATTGCGCGCACATAGCTCACTTCTCCCCCCAGTGCCTGCGCCAGCGCCGCCAGCCTTGCCGCCGTGGCCGGCGCCCCGGAAGCCCAACGCACGATCAGTCGCTGGCTGTCTGTCGCCGTTGAGGTCGTGCCGCCCGCTGCGGGGCCCGCGCCGGGTTCGACGGCGGGTGGCGGTGCGGCGGCGATGCAGGCGGTGAGCAGCGCACCGCAGGCGAGCGCGCTCACAGGCGCCGTGCGCACGCCCTTCTGCCCTTCAGGCGTCGCAGCAGACACGCCGCCGCGAGCAGCAGGACCCACGGCCCGAGCGCGAGGCCGCTGCCGTCGGACGCGTCCCCGAGCAGTTCCACCTTGCGCCCGCCGGCGAAGAAACCCGGGATGTTGCCCGCCTGCACGGCCGTCAGCGTGGCGGTCGCATCCAGCAAGCCGGCGCCGCAGCGCGCGGTGGTGCAATCGGCGAAACCGTCCGTGGTGCCGCTGGGGAAGGCACGGGCATTGATGAGGATCGTCTGGCGCACCTGCACCGGTGTCAGCGACGGGCTGAGGGCGAGCATCAGCCCGACGACGCCGGAGACCTGCGGTGCGGCGAAGCTGGTGCCGATGGCGGCCTGGAAGGCGTCGTCGTTGGCGGCCACGCCGGTGCCCGAATCGCTGGCGCTCAACAGCCCCTGGCTGGTGTTGGACTGCGTGCCGCCGGCGGCCGCCAGGTCGATCTTCCCGCCGTAGTTGGTGTAGTCGGTCTCGGCGCCCTGGCGGGAGGTGGCGGCAATCGCAAACGCCCCGTCGCAGACCGCTGGCGCGACCGCGACCTGGTCGAGGTTCTGCCCTTCGTTGCCCGCGGCGACCACCACCACCACACCGTTGCGCTCCATCTCGTCGAACGCGGCCTGGTAGGGCGCCGTGCATTCGCCGAAACCGCCCAGGCTCAGGTTGAGCACGCGCGCGCGGTTGGCGTTGGCCGGGACGCCCGGCACACTCAGCCCGGCCGCCCAGCGCGCGGCGTCGATGATGTCCGAGTCGAGCCCGCCACACTTGCCGAGCGCGCGGACCGGCAGTATCCGCGCCTGCTGATCGACGCCGGCGATGCCGAACGCATTGTTGCTCGCGGCCCCGACGATTCCGGCCACCAGCGTGCCGTGCCAGGTGCTGTCGGCGGCGTCGTTGCCGTTCTCGCACTCGTTCGCCGTGACCGCGTCGCCGGGGTCGGTGGGGTCGGCGTCGCGCCCGGCGGTCGCGTCGTTCTCGAAATCGATGCTGATATCCGGGTCGTTGGCGACGAAGTCGTAGCCGGGCAGCAGGCGGTCGAAATCCGCATGCGTGGGCAGGATGCCGGTGTCGATCACCGCGATCACCACCTCCGCGCTGCCGGTCGTGATGTCCCAGGCGCCCGGCAGGTTGGCACTGCCGCGTTCTGCGGCCGCGTCCTGCAGGTACCATTGCTCGCCGAAGCGGGGGTCGTTGGGGACGGCGCTCGGCCGGCGCCAGTAGTCGGGGGCGGCGTAACGGACGTCTTCGCGCGCGCTCAGGCGGGCGGCGATCTCGCGCGCCTCGTCGTGGCCGACCCAGTCGGAGAAGCGCAGCAGGCGGGCGTCGCCCCCCAGCGCCCGTCCCAGTGCCAGTCGCCGTCCCGCGACAGCGCTGAACCGTTCGGCGTGTGCCGCGTTCACGCGGGCGGGCTCGGCGCCGGGCGATGTCTGGAGGCTGACGATCAACCCGCGCACCGCGTCGGCCGTGCCGAGCGCCATGGCGGCGCCGGGCGTGAGCAGCATGCAGGCCAACAGCCCCGCCAGCGCCTGCCGGCGTCCGGGCGACTGATTGCGCGATCTCGGCACGGCGACCTCCAGCCGGGTTACTGAACCAGCTGGTTCAGCTCGAAGATGGGCAGCAGGATGGCGAGCACGATCACCAGCACCACCAGGCCCATGAACAGGATGACCAACGGCTCGAACAGGCCGAGGAACACCGACAGCAGCGTATCCATTTCGCGCTCCTGCTGCCGTGCGGCCCGTTCCAGCATCTGATCGAGATTGCCCGAGGCCTCGCCGCTCGCCACCAGGTGCACCATCATCGGCGGGAACAGCCCGCTCTCGGCGAGGGACTTCTCGAGACTGCGGCCCTCGCGCACCTGGTTGGCCGCGCGCAGCACGGCGCCGCGCATGGGCAGGTTGGTGACCACCGCCGCTGAGATCTTCAGCGCATCGAGCACCGGTACCCCGCTCGCGGCGAGGATACTCAGGGTACGGGCGAAGCGTTCGCAGTTGAGCCCGCGCGTGAGGCGCTGCACGAAAGGCAGGCGCAGCAACAGCCGGTGCATGCGCTCGCGAAAGGCCTCGAATCGCAGCGCACGACGGAACACGAAGGCGGCGGCGACCACCGCGGCCGCCAGCAACCAGCCGAAATCGCGCACGAAATCGCTGACCGCGATCAGCGCCTGGGTGAGCAGCGGCAACTCCGCGTCCAGCCCCTCGAACACCTCCACGACCTGCGGCACGATGTAGGCCAGCAGCAGGGTGACGATGCTCAGCGCCAGCACGCACAGGATGGTCGGGTAGAACAGCGCCACGCTGACCTTGCTGCGCGTGGTCTGGCGCGTCTCGGTGTAGTCGGCCAGTCGTTCCAGCACCGTGGCCAGGTGCCCGGACTGCTCGCCGGCGGTGACGGTCGCGTAGTAGAGCTCGTCGAAGGCGCGCGGAAAATCCGCCAGCGATCCGCCCAGCGAGTGGCCCTCCAGCACCCGTGCGCGCACCGCCAGGACCAGAGCCGCGATGCGCGGCTTCTCGGTCTGTTGGCTGACCGCCTGCAACGCCTCTTCCACCGGCATGCCCGATTGCACCAGCGTCGCCAGCTGGCGGGTGATGAGCGCCAGGTCCGCGGCGCTGATGCGCCGGCGCGCCAGAGCGCCCGAGCCGGGTGAGCGGCGGGATTCCTTTCGGGCGACCTCGTTGACGCTGACCGGGCTCAGGCCGCGTTCGCGCAGCTGGGCGCGTATCTGGCGCGGGTTGTCGCCCTCGACCACGCCTTTCTGCTCGCGGCCGCGCGCGTCGAGAGCGACGTAGTCGAAGGCGCTCATCGCGATCCCCGCTGCCGGCGCGGGTTCAGTTGTCCCGGGTGACGCGCAAGACCTCGGCCAGCGAGGTTTCGCCGTTCAGGACGCGGCGGCGGCCGTCGTCGCGGATGCTCGGTGTGAGGGTGCGCGCGTGGTGCTCCATTTCCTGCTCGCTCGCGCCGTCGTGGATCATGGTGCGCAGGCGCTCGTCGACCGGAATCAGCTCGTAGATCCCGCTGCGCCCGGAGTAGCCGGTGCCGTTGCAGTGATCGCAGCCCGTGGGCGCAAACACCTCGTAGTGGCCGCCGTTCTCGATACCGAGCACGGCGCGCTCGGAGTCCTCGAGCTGCTGCGGTTCCTTGCAATGCGGGCACAGCAGTCGCACCAGGCGCTGCGCGATCACCCCGATCAGGCTCGACGACAGCAGGAACGGCTCGACGCCCATGTCGCGCAGGCGCGTGACGGCGCCGACGGCGCTGTTGGTGTGCAAGGTCGACATCACCAGGTGACCGGTGAGACTCGCCTGCACGGCGATCTCGGCGGTCTCGAGGTCGCGGATCTCGCCGACCATCACCACGTCCGGGTCCTGGCGCAGGATGGCGCGCAGGCC
>JBFJWO010000300.1:0-6694 GCA_041623575.1 Gammaproteobacteria bacterium | reverse complement strand
CGGCGCGGACCGCCGAGCACGGGGACGTCGTGCGCCGGCACGCCGACATGCTCCGGCGCGCCAGCGAAAACGGGGTCAGCGAACCCAACGACCTCGCCGACATCCGCGAGCGACTGGACGCAATCGGCGCGCTGCTCGCCCGATGAGCGCCCACCGGCGCGGCGCCACGCTCAGGGATCGCCGGGTGCCGGTTCGATTTCGAGCAGCCGCGCCACCCACGCGAGCCCTTCGATACGCTCGCAGCCGATACGCACGCTGACCGCGATAGGCACGGCCATCAGCATCCCCGCGACCCCCCACAGCCAGCCGAACAGCAGCAACGACAGGAACACCACCACCGGGCTGAGCGACAGGCGTCGCGCCAGCACGATCGGCGCCAGCAACTGCCCGACGAGCACCGCGATGGCCCAGTAGGCGGCCGGAACCAGCAGCGCGTCCCACCAGCTGGCGGCCACCGACAGGCCGACCAGCGACAACACCGCCACGCTCGCCACCGCCCCGGCGTACGGGGCGAAGTGCAGCAACCCGACCAGCACGCCCCACAGCAGGGGGTTGGGGACGCCCAGCAACCACAAGGCCAGCGACGTCGCCGCGCCGAGCAAAGCGTTCAAGCCGAGCAGCGTGGCCAGGTAGCGCGCCACCTGCCGCTCGATCTCGCGCCACGCCGAGACCGCGCGCCGCTTGTCCTCGAACGACGGCACCAGCCGCACGACCTTGCGCAGAAACTCGTCGCCGGCCGCCAGAAGCAGATAGAGCAGCACGATCACGCTGCCCGCCTGTGCCGCCAGCATGGGAGCCTCGCTCAGCGCGGACAGGGGAGCTTGCAGGCTCAACCCACCGCCGGAAGCCGCCGTATCGTCGAGCCCCGCCGCCCGCTCGATGCGCCGTGTCGCCTCGCGCAACTCGCGCACCTCGCCCTCGATGCTGAGCAGTTGCTGCTCGATACCACCCAGCAGGCCGGGCGCGGAGCGCAGCCACTCGAGCGCCGGCCCCCACACGGCGACGAGGACCGCTGCAACGGCGGCCAGCGCCACGGCGACGACGAAGGCAGCGGCGACGGCTGGCGGCACACGCCGGGCGGACAACCACAGCACCGGCGGCGACAGCAGGATCGACAGCAGCACGGCAAGGGTGAGGGGGACGGCGACCGGCGCGCTCCAGCCGAGCGCGAACAGCACGGCGATCGCCAGGATGGCGACGTTGACGGGCGAGGCCCCGGGGTGCGGCGCGCGCACCGTGCCTTGGTCGTCGCTCACGGTAGCGGCACGCCCGCGCCCGGCGGGAGTCGCAACGCGGACGCGAGCCGGCCGACGGGTGCGCGGGGCGCGGTGTCGCGCATCGCGTCGCGGTGGCGACCGCTCACGCGGCCATCGGCGCGCTGCCGAGAACGCCTTCCAGCAGGCCCACGACCACGGCGTAGCGGGCGCCCTTGCCGATCGCGACCAGCACCACGAAGACATCCAGCCTGACGCGCATCACGCCGGCCACGACCGTCAGCGCGTCACCGCCGATGGGCAGCCAGGCCAACAGCAGCGACCACACGCCGAAGCGCTGGAACCAGCGTTGCGCGCGTTCCAGGTCCACGGCGCGCACTGGGAACCAGCGCCGGTCGCGAAACCGCAGCGCGAGTCGCCCCAGCCACCAGCCGACCACCGCGCCCAGCGTGTTGCCGGCGGTGGCGACCGCGACCAGCGTCACCGGCACGGCGCCTGCGGCCAGCGCGCCGGCCACCGCCACCTCGGAGTAGAACGGGACGATGGTCGCGGCCAGGAACGCAGAGGCAAAGACCCCGGCGTAGACACCGATCACGTGCCTTCGCCCCCGGCGGCGGCGCGGACCACGGCCTCGAACAGCCGGCGCTGGCGCGGCTGATACGCGAGGTACTCCGGGTGCCACTGGACGCCGACCCGAAACGGCTCCCCGGTTGCCTCGACGGCCTGCACCCGGTCGTCGAGGTCCCGGGCCGCGACCTGCATCCCTTCTCCGAGCCGGTCGATGGCCTGGTGGTGCAGACTGTTCACGCGCACGCGTGTGCTGCCCAGGCACGCCCGTACCCGGGTCTCGTCCTCGACGATCACGGTCTTGCGCGCCAGCACGGTACGGCGATTCGACGTGTGCCGGCGCATGGGTCGAACGTCCTGGTGCAGGTTGCCGCCCAGCACCACGTTCAGCAGTTGCGCGCCCCGGCAGATGCCGAGCACCGGCAGATCGCGCTGCAACGCCGCTTCCAGGGCCCGGACCTCGAAGCGGTCGCGTTCGCGATCGTAGCGGGCCGTGCCGTCGTCGAGACCCGCGTACAGCGCCGGCTCGATGTCGTCGCCGCCCCCCACCACCAGCCCGTCCAGCCGCGGCAACGCCCCCGACCACCGCGGCGTCAGGCGCACGACCCTTGCGCCGGCGCGCCCGAGCGCGTACCGCGCGCAACGCCAGGCCAGGTGGTACCAGCCGGCAGGGCCGGTCACGCCGATCAGCGGCGCGTCTTCGCCAGCCGTTCTTCGCACTGCTTCCACCACGGCTCGAGCAGGCCGCCGAGGCCGCGTTCGAGATGGGCCAGGTAGGCCGCACAAAAGTCCGCGCGCACCGCGTCGTCGCCAGCAAGGTGTTCGACCGCCAGCCAATGGCCCCAGGCCCGGTGCACGCCCCAGCCCTGCGCGTCGACCTCGCAGTTCGGCAACCGGTAGTGCAGCGCCGGGCGCGCCTTGATGCGCGGATCGTCGATGGCCCGGCGCACGCGGTCCTCGTCGAGGTGCGCGAGCAGCGGTAACAGGTCCAGGGCGCGGTTGCGGTCCGCGTTCCACTGCAGGTAGTCGTCGGCGAATCCCGCCTGCTCCGGCGCGTACCCCGGTGCCAGCACGCGTTCGACGTACTCGCGGGGGAAAGCGTTGATGTAGGGCGTGATGCGGCGACTCAGGTCGACCTGCTCGCGTTCGATCAGCCAGTCGTGCAGGCACAGGAACGCCTGCATGTACGCAACGATCGTGGCCGCATCCAGCGCCGGCATCTCCGGGTTGAGATGCAGCCCGAACGCGTAGATCGGCGAATGCCCGGTGCCGAGTGCACCCTCGGCACGCAGCGCGGCGACCAGCACGTCGACCTCGGCGAGGCGATCCATGGGCAGTGGCGGAGAAACGACTTCCAGCGGCACGACCTGGCGGGCGATCCCGGCAATGACCTCTTCGGACCACTGCTCGAGGTCGGCGCCCAGGCCCTCGGTCTGCGACGGCCCCTCGCGTCCCCGCGCCTTTAGGTACTCGAAATCGAGTTCCACGTTGAACGGCCCGAGTTCGGGCGTCTCGACGCGGTGCTCGTAATCGCTCAGCACTTCGATCTCGCCGCCCAGCGCGTCCGCGACCAGGCGCGAGGCCAGCGGCAGGTCGAGGCCGGCGAACTCGAGCTCGACACCGATCCGGCGCGGCTCGCCGCGCCCGGTGTGTACCGACGACGGCATCGGGTAGCTGGGTTTGTCAGGCATGAACACGGTTCCAGGCAGGGGCAGCGGTCGGGTCCGGCACTCGGCTGCGAAGCGCGGCGCCCGCGGTTCGCGCTCACCGACGTCGGTCGTGGCGCAAGGCGCGCAATTATCGGCGACCCCGGCGCGCTTTTCCATCGCCCGTCCGGCACCGGGTTCGGTACGGGCGGCGCCTCGGGCCCGCGGCGGCGATCTGCTAGACTGGGGTGTTTCGCGATCGCGCAGCCAACACGGAGGTAACCCATGCTCATCCTGCCTGAAGTGCAGATCCTCGGCGCCCGCCTGGCGACCCGCTCGGTGTCCGCGGGCAATCACCGGCTGCACGACATCTCGCCGGAGGAAGCCGCCACCCGGTTCGAGGCCGAAGGCGCCGAGTGGCTGCACGTGGTGGACGTCGACGCCGCGCGCGGCGCCGGCAGCGACAACGGCGAGATCGTGCGCCGGATTCTCGAGCAGGCACACATCCCGGTGCAGGTCGCCGGCGGGATCCGCACCCTCGCCCAGATCACCGAGTGGTTCGAAGCCGGCGCCGCGCGGGTCGTGCTCGGTACCGTGGCCATCACCGACCAGTCGCTGCTGGCCGAGGCGAGCAGCCGCTACCCCGGCGGTATCGTGGTCAACCTCGCCACCAAGGACGGCTGGGTGATGATCGACGGCTGGCAGACCCAGACGTCGTTTCGCCCGCGCGACCTGGTGCGCGACCTGCAGATGTCCGGCATCGCCGGCATCGTGCACACCGACATCGACCGTTTCGAGCGCGAAGCCTCGGCCTCGCTGGCGCTCACCATGGAACTCAGCCGGGAGGTGGCCATCCCGGTGTTCTCCAGCGGCACCGTCCACAGCCTCGACGACATCGCGCGGCTGCGCTACCTGCCCAACATCCACGGTGCCATCGTCGGTCACGCCCTGATCGTCGGCAGCTTCACGTTGAGCGAGGCGCTGCGGGTCGCCGCGCAACGCCAGACCGGCCCCGAGACGGCACCGGAAACGGCGACCAACGGGGCGGTGCATCGCGGCATGCGCGCCTATCTTGCCGCCTACAGCCTGTCGCAGGGCGCGCGCTGGTGGAACCGGGCGCTGGTGGAGGCGATCACCGCGGACAATCCCTACCTCGAGGTGCTCATACCCCAGGACGACCTCGAGATCGACCCCCGCAACCTCGGCCCGCGCGAGATCCAGGCGCGCTACGAACGCGAGATCGACAACGCCGACGTGGTGATCGTGGTGCTCGACGGCATCGAGAACGAAGCATGGACCGGCTTCGAGTGCGGCTACGGCCGTGCGCGCGGCAAGTACCTGATCGGGATCCGTGTCCGCGAGGCAGGGGACGACGCGGCCTCGCCCCCGTCGCGATTCGCCGCGATGTGCGACGACGTGGTGGATGTCGAGGGCAGCGGCGACTGGCACGTCACCGTGGCCACCATCGCCCAGGAAATCGGCACCCGCCTGCTGATGCAGGCGCCCGCGCAGGCCGCCAGTGGCTGAGCACCCGCGAGTCCGGGCACGGGGCGTCGGCGGACCTCGGCGCACGCCATGATGGGCAAACAGGACCCGTCGCCGCACGGTGCCGACCTGGCGAACGCGGTGCGCGAGGCCTGCATCCGCGCCGCCATCGAGGGCTACCGGGACGCGGCCATCAGCGGGCTCTGTGCCGAAGGCGCGTTCGAGGCGGCCGTCAGCGCGATGCAGATGCTCGATCTCGACACGCTCGGCGCCTCGCAACCCGCCTGGCGTTGAGGGTGCCGGCCGCACTGCCCGCGCACCGCACGTTCCTGGCGGGCGATCCCGACGCGTGAACTCCTTCGCGCCATCGTTCAACGCCGTGGTCAACGGCGCCAGCCGCGGTATCGGGTGGGCGCTGGTGGCCGAACTGCTGGGAGACCCGACCGTCGGGACCGTTTTCGCAACCGCGCGCTCGGCCACCACCAGTGACGCCCTGGCGACGCTCGGCGCACGCCACGGCGCCCGCCTGCAGCGCCTTGACATGGACGTCACCGACGAGCGCTCGGTGGCGCAAGCCGCGCACGCGCTCGGCGCCATGACCGCGCGCGTCGACCTGCTGATCAACTGCGCCGGCGTGCTTCACGACTCGGGCCTGAACCCGGAACGCCGCCTGGCCGACGTCGATCCCGCCAACCTCGCGCGCAGCTTCGCCGTCAACGCGACCGGCCCGCTGCTGGTCGCCAAGCACTTCCACGCGTTCTTCCCGCGCCGCGAGCGCGCCGTGCTCGCAAGCCTCTCGGCACGGGTCGGCAGCATCGGCGACAATCGCCTCGGCGGCTGGTACGCCTACCGGGCTTCCAAGGCCGCCCAGAACATGATCACGCGCAACCTCGCCATCGAACTGTCCCGGCGCTCGCGCGCCATCGTCTGCGTGGCGCTGCACCCGGGGACGGTCGACACCGGCCTGTCGCGCCCGTTCCAGGCTCGCGTGCCGGCGGCCGGGCTGTTCAGCGCCGAGCGCGCCGCGCGCCAGTTGCTCGAGGTGATCGACGGCCTCGGCGCCGGCGACAACGGCGGCTTCCTGGCCTGGGACGCTCGGCCCATCCCCTGGTGAGGCGCGCTCAACGCGCCAGCCCCTCGGTCCAGCGCACGTAGGCGTCGATGTCGAACTTGCGTTCGAGTCCCGCCGCGTTCATGTAACGTACCTTGCCGAACACCGGTCGTTCGCTCCACGGCCGGTCGTGCAGGCCGAACACCCAGCCGACGCCCGCGTAGGAGTTGGCGTCGCGCCCGGCGAGGAAAAACTTGTTGTTCAGCGCGAGCAGCGTGCGATGAGCGTGCTCGGGCGTATTGGTCCACTCGATCACCTTCTTCCCCCAGTACATGCGCAGGTAGTTGTGCATGTAACCGGTGCGTACCATCTCGGTCATGGCCGCGTTCCAGTAGCGATCGTGGGTGTCGGCGTTCTCCAGTTCGCGTCGCGTGTAGACGTGCTCGCGCGGGTCGTCGCGATGGCGGGCCAAGGTCTCGCGCGCCCACCCGGGGAGCGCATCGTAACGGTCGTAGCGTGGCTCGAAGTGCACGAAGTTCATGGCCAGTTCACGGCGCACCACGAGTTCCTCCAGGAAGGCGCCGCAGTCGGCCGCAGCGCCGGTCTTCGCCGCACGCGCCTTGCGCACCACCTCCACCGGCGATATCTGCCCGAAGTGCAGGTAGGGACTGAGGTTGGAGCACTGCGGGTCGGCGGGGTCGTTGCGGGCCTGCGCGTAGCCGTCCAGCGCG
>JBFJWO010000299.1:0-6712 GCA_041623575.1 Gammaproteobacteria bacterium | reverse complement strand
GCCGCGCCCACGCCGCACGCACGTGCAAGCCCCGGTGTGAACACGCTCCTCACCGCGTTCGATGCTTTCGCGGGAATGGCGCGGAACACGTCCGAGGACGTGTTGCGCGAAGTCGCGCGGCGCAAGGTGCGCGGCGTGGAGGACGCGGTGCTGCCGACCGAGTACGCGCGCGCCGGGAGCGGGATCGTGCGTCTCATCGGCGAGCGATCGCCGGACCTGGTGGTCATGCTCGGGATGGGCCGGGCGGCGGCCGGCCTGCAGCTCGAACGGGTCGCCCTGAACCTCGACGATTCCACCTCGCCCGACAATGCCGGCGAGGTCCGCCGGGCGATGCCCATCGTGCCCGGCGGGCCGGCCGCCTACTGGTCGACCCTGCCGCTCGATCCCCTGGCCGAGGCGCTGCAGGCGCGCGGTGTGAGCGCTGTACTGTCGCGCGACGCCGGGGCGTTCGTGTGCAACCACGTGTTCTACACGGCCCGCCACTTCGTTGCCGACAGGCAACTGGATGTTGCCTGCGGTTTCGTGCACCTGCCGCGCGGCACCGACCAGCGACCACGTCCCGACGTCACCGCGCTGGCCGACGCCGTCGAGCACTGCATCGAGTTCGTGCGAACGCACCGCACGCCCGGCTGAGCGCACCCGACCGGGCGGCCGGCACCGCGCTCCGCCCGGGCAGGAGCGCGCTCGCGACGCGCGCTGTCCGGCGGCCCGGCCGCGAACCCCTGCGCCACGACGGTTCAGTCGTGGCGGGCCGAACTCACTGTGGCAGCAGGTGATGAAGCTCCATGCCGATCGCCGCCCAGTTGGTGAAGCCCTTCCAGTAGGTCGGGTCGCTCTCGTCGGTGCGGTGGCTGTCGTTGGAGATCGGGACCAGGTCGAGGTAGGGCTCGTAGGTCGCGAAGTCGCCGCCGAGATGCAGCCCGAGAAACGCGGTGATGAAGTGCTGGTTGACGTTGTTGAGCCGGCGGTTGTCCCACGCCGGCTCCTGGTAGTGCACGTATTCGCGGTAGTGGCGTTCGGCCAGCGGCGGCGCGGGGTTGACCGCGATCTCGTGGATGGCGCTCTCGTAGATCAGCAGGTAACGGTCGGAGTTGACCGCGTTCTCGAACAGCCAGCGCACGTTGGCGAAGCCGGACGTCTGGTCCTGCGCGCCGACGATGAACAGGCTCGGGACCGTGAGGCCGGCCATGCCCTCGCTGTCCCAGAACCCGAAGTTCGGCGCGAACAGGCCCCACGGCGCCAGCGCCACGATCGCGCGGATGCGCGGGTCGAGTTCGGCCGCGTACTCCGGCGTGCCCGCCTGCAACCGCGCGAGGTGCCCGCCGGGCACTGCCCAGGGGAAGTTCACACCCGTCGCGCTGTAACCGGCGCCGCCGGCGTTGAGCGCGCCATATCCGCCCATCGAGTAGCCGATGACCGCGGTGCGCTCGGCGTCCACCACGCCCGACAGGAACGAGTGCCGCCCGGCACTCCTGCGCGCCAGCGTGCGCAGCACGAAATTGATGTCCAGCGTGCGGTTCAGCAAGGTGCTCGAAAAGCCCGCGGCGTCGGCGTGGGTCGAGTCGGTGTGGTCGATGGCCGCGACCACGTAGCCCTTGGAGGCGAGGTTCTCGGTGAGATAGGTGAGCAGCACGCGGGAACCGGGGAAGCCGTGCGAGACGATCACCAGCGGGTAAGGCGCCTCGGCGAGCTTCGGCAGGGCATCGCGCGCCGCGCGCCCGCCGAACGCAAACGGGCGCAGCGGCCGCTCCGGATCGCCCGGCCCGCTGCCGAGCACGTCGCGGTAAGTGGTGATCTCGCGGTCGCGGTGGCGAAGATGGGCCGGGTACCAGACTTCGAGCGTCAGCGCCCGGTCGTACTTCGGGTTCGGGTTGTCCTCGCTCCAGGCGAGGATGTCGGTCTCGTCGCGATTGACCACGTGCAGCGTGCGCACGCCGACGGCGTGCGGGCCGCGGTAGGCGAGCTCCGGCGCGTCGGCGCGCGGGTCGCCGTAGAAGAAATCGTGCTCGCGCAGCCCCTTGCAGCCGTCGAAACCGTGGGCCCGGCCGTGGCCCTTGCCGGGATGCTGCGCGCCGCACTCGTGAATGGCTTGCGCCGGCGCGGCGAGAAAAGTCAGTCCCGCCGCAACGGCGAGCAGGATGGCGGACGACAGTCGGGTTGGCATCGGTCTCTCCTCGTGAAGGTCGTGACCCGTGCCTCGAAGCGGGCACTCGCGGTCGGCAGGTGTGTCGGCTCAGCCTACCCGCGGGACGGGTCGATTGAAAGGGCGGCGGGGAACTCGACGGCGAGGTGGCGCGGTCGCCTCCGGGCCTCGCCGGCGTCAGAACAACGCAGTCGCGAACAGAAAGCCGACCGCGAACCCCCACACGATGGCGGCATCGACGAGCGTTATGGGAAAGTCGGGGGCGGACACGTCAGTGGTCCATGGCCATCTGCGTTCCCGGTGAAGGCGCCACGGCGGTTTCGGCTCGCCGGCGAGAGGCGGCGCCGCCCTTGTCGCACGGCGCCGCTCGCCCCGGTTTCAGCAGCGGTAGAGACGGCCGTTGATGTAGCGGTAACAACCGGCCAGGAAGGCGACATTGAGCAGGTAACCCGTGCCGACGCTGCCGAAACTCTGACTCGGCATGGTGAACCCGTCGCCGGCCTTGGCGTGGCAGATACGGAACATCACCTGGCTGTTGTACCCGGTCGGCGGGTCGGTACGGCCGATCTCCCCGGGCGAGATGTCCGCAGGGCCGCCGAGCAGCATGTCCACCCACCAGTCCTTCTTCTGCTTGTGGCGCAGATCGACAGTCAACGGCAGAAGGTCCACCGTGATCGTCCCGCCCTTCGTGTCGTCGATGTCTCCCTTCACGGGAATGTAGAGGAGATTGCCGCTCTTGTCCGGCAGTTCCAGCCAGTAGGCCGAGTTCGCGTCCTGGCCCCAGCGGAACTCGAACGTCTCCCGCGTCGGGTCTTCCGGGTCGCAGGCGACCGGCGCCGGGCCATCGTCCTGGCCGGGGTAGTAGGGCGTGCCTTTCGACGGGATGACCGCCAGTGACGAAACGTCCAGTGCCGAGCCTGCGAGCGATACCTCGACGAACAGTCTGGCTTTCTTCATGGTTCGATCCTCGCGTTGCGGGAGCCGAGGCTCCCGGGGAACTGGTGGGCTGCACCACCCGATCTAGTGGCGCCTGGCCGGCGCCTCGCGTTCGATCGCGGCATCGCACCTGTTCGCGACAGCGCGGCTACGTGTCGTCGGCGCATCGGGTGCTCGAACCCGCGACCCCCGCTCGCCGATCGGGATGTCGCAGGCCATCAGAACAACAGGCCGAGGCGCACCTCGGTGCGCCGTTCCGGGACCAGGCGCGTGTTCTCGGGGTCGCTGGCTTGGTAGTCGAACGTCTCGTCGCCCAGGTTGTCGACGCTCAAGGTCACGCTCCCGGCCCGGCCCGCAAACAGGTGCTCGACCACGACACCGGTCACGACGAACGAGTCGCCGTCCGAGACGACGTTGCCGAAGAAGTCGGCGAAGTCGCCGCGCTGGTCGACGTGGCTGATCTCGAAAGCGATGCGGGTGCGTTGCGGTGCGAACACCACCACGCCGAGATCGGCCCGGTCGGTTACGAGCGACGTGAACGATTCCTCGCCGACGAAATCGGGATCGCGCTCGGCATCCTCGCGGGACAGTTCGAGCGACAGCGCCACGCTGGCGGCGACCGGCCAGTAGGCGTAGGCGCGCAAGCGGCGCTCGCGCCACTGCCCCGTGAAGAACGGGTCCGGCAGGAACGGGTTGATCGCCGGCACGTCGAGATCGCGGTGTACGAGCTCGACGCCGGTGTACACGCCGGCGCCATGCACGCGGTGGTCGTAGGCCAGCCCGGCCACGCTGGCGTCGGTGCCGACCAGGTCGTCATAGAGTTGATTGAACCCCGCGACGTGCGTCGGCTCGAGCGAGCGATCGTCCACCAGCGTGGTGCGCAGCGTACGAAACGCGGCGGCGCGTACCGTGCCGGCCCCCGATTCCCACATCACCCCGAGCTTGGGGCTCACCTGGGTATCGTCGAAACCGTTGAACGGATCGTCCACGTCGGCGGCGCTCAAGCCGTAATTGACGGTAAAGCTTTCGCCGGCCTGCGAAATGGCGTAGGCGTAAAGCGCGTCCGAATTGCTGTCGACCTCGTCGCTGAACACGGTGACTTCGCCGGGAACTATGTCGAAGTCACTGGTGCGCGTGCGGGTGTTGATGCGATGGCTCGCGGCCCCGTACACCAGATAGTGGGAACCGGGCATCGAACCGTGTTGAGCTTCCAGCGAGATGCTGCGTACCCGCTGGTCGGTTTCGGCGATGGCGATGAAATCGATGTCGTCGTCGCTTTCGATCGCGCTCGCGTGCACGAGGATCTCGTTGCCCGGCGCAACCCGGTGGTAGAAGCCGGCGCGCAGTTGCCGGCGGTCTTCGCGCAGCCGCAGGTTCGGCGAGAACAGTTCCCGGTCGAACAGCAGGAACGGGTCGCCCCCGTCCACCGTGGTCTGCTTGACCTCGACCAAGCCTCGCGTTCCCGAACCGAATTCGTACTGCGAGAACAGGTTGTAGATGTCCACGTCCTGGTCGTTGTTCTCGCGAAAGCCGTCGCTGTGGTAGCGAAAACCGCCGAGGCTCACGGCCGCGCGCTCCCCGAGCAGGTTCAGCAACAACTCGCCCGCCTGCGTGTCCTGGCTCGCGCCGACGAGGTTCACCTCGGCACTGACGCCCGAGGCGTCGTACAGGCGCGAGAACTCGCCCTGGGAAATCGTGGTCGGGCCGAATACCCGGCTGGCCGCGAGGCGGGGCTCGAACAACCGGGCAGGCACGGGCGAACTGGACACGGGGCTGCGAAGCTGCGCCTGCAACAGCTCGCTGTTGCGCGCCAGCTCGAAACCGGGACGATCGAAATAGGCGTCCGCGAGCAGTCGGTGGGCGGAAAAGCTGCCCGGGGCGGACAGCACCGAGCGCGCGCCTTCGATGCCGGTCAAGGCGTCGAACCCCAGGCTGCGTGACGTCTGCGACCGCGCGGCACTGCGTGCGGCGGCGTCCTCGTCGAGCATCAGCCGGGAGCGGTACACGGCCCGGTTGTCGTTCTTGGACCGGGCCAGTTCCAGTTGCTCCAGGGCCGGCAGCGAGCGGTTCGACGCCTGCAGCCTGAAGGCGTCGTAGAAGTGCGGCGTGGGGTCGTTGGGGTCGAGCGTGGTGGCCAATCGGTACTGCTCCGCGGCGTTGTCCGGGGCACCGTCCGCGTAGTACGCCTTGCCCAGGTAGCTGCGTGCCAGCGACCACAGCGGGTCCAGCGACACGGCGATCTCCAACTGCCGCCGGCCCTCGGCGAGGTTGCCGGCGCGGATCTCGGCAAGGCCCGCGCCGAGTCGCGGCAACGGGTCCCCGGGGTCGTTGCGCATGGCCGTGGCGAACGCTCCGCGAGCCGCCTGGAGGTCCACCTCGCTCAACGCGCTGAAGCCGAGCATCGCGTGCGCGCGGCTGTTGCTGTCGTCGAGCGCCACGGCCCGCTGCGCGCTGGCGCGCGCCTCGGTGCTGTAACCCGTCGCCAGCCACAACTCCGCCAGCCGGGCATTGGCGATGGGGTTTTCGGGATCGGCGGTGACCGCATTCGACATGAGGGTGCGTGCTAACTCCAGGCGAAACCGCGCCTGCTCCGCGTAGGATTGCGCAATCAGCGCCGCGGTGGCTGTGGGATTCGCCACAAGCGCCGCCTCGGCGAGCCGCAGCGCTTCGTCGCCGCGGTTCTTGGCGACGGCGATGATGGCTTCGAGCGCCAGCGAATCGGCGCTGCTCGATGGCAGCGCATCCAGGGCCGCGCGCGCCGCCTCGATGCGCCCGGCGCGCAGGTCCGCGGATATCCCGGCCAGGGCGCCACCGGAGATCACCGGCGGGTAGTAAACTGCCCATTCCACCGCGTCTTCCGGGCTGGCGAGCAATCCCGGGCGCCCGATGCCGGCGCTGTCGGCAGTCAGCGACATGCCCGCAGCGAGCGTGTACAGGGGCGTCCTGCCCGGGTCGTTCGGGGCGTAGACCAGAACGTGTCCCTGGTAGACGCCGATGAACGTCTGCTCGCGCCGCGCCACGAGGAACTCCGTGCCCTCGATGCCCGCGGTCACGAACTCCGTCTCCACGTCGAGGGTGCGCGGGGTCTGACTGAACAGGTGGATCACGCCCTCGATCAAGCGCAGCACCGAACGCCGGCGCACCGGGGGGCGCAGGCGCAACACCGTGTTCTCGCGCAGGCGGATGAGGGTCTTTTCAGCGCGCAATTCGATGACCGCGCGGCTGGCACGGTCGGTTCGTACCGTGTCGTTGACGCACAACCGGGTGCCCACCGGGATCGCGCCGCCGCCGCCCGTGCGCAGCAGGCCTTCCACGACCACCACCCGTGCCACGGCGTCGTCCGGCGTGCACGCCTGTGCGTGCGCCGGCGGCACCGTGCTCGTGAGAACGACGGGAAACAGCGAGACAACGCAGCGCAGCCGAACTCGCGCAGGAAGAGTACTCATAGGAGCGGCACCTCTGGCGGGCGCACGGCCCGTCGGACCTTGTTGCTGTCGTTACTTCGAACGGCCGACCCCTGGAGTATAGGTAAGAATCCGGCGCTTTTCCGACGGGTCCGCGCTTTCGCGGGCGGACGGCTATTTTCCGTCGATACGCACGATGTGGCTGTCGGGGTCCGCGATCCCGGCCTGC
>JBFJWO010000298.1:0-6713 GCA_041623575.1 Gammaproteobacteria bacterium | reverse complement strand
GGGCGCTGCTGAAAGCGCTGGAGGGCTTCGACGGCGTCACCGTCGAGACCCTCGTGGAGCAGCGCTACCAGCGCCTGTCGGGCTACGGCGAGTTCCGCGACAACGGCTGAGCGCCGTCCCGTGGCACGGCCGCACGACTCCGCCACGCGCTTCGATGTCCCCGCGCTGGGCCGCGAACTCGCCCGCCTGACCGCCGCGCGGCGGTTCCTGGTCGCCTACAGCGGCGGCCTCGATTCCCACGTCCTGTTGCACGCGCTGAGCGCACTGGCGGGCCGCGAAGCCCTCGCGGTGCGCGCTATCCACGTCGACCACGCGCTGGTGCCCGAATCGCGGCAGTGGCTGGAACATTGCCGTGGCGTGTGCGCGGCGCTCGGCTGTGCGCTGAGCGAGCGGCGCGTCAGCGTCGCGCTCGACGCCGGCCTCGGCCTGGAGCAGGCCGCGCGCCGGGCACGCTACGCGGCGTTCGCCGCCGAGCTGCGCGAGGGCGAGGAGTTGCTGACCGCCCACACCGGCGACGACCAGGCGGAAACGCTGCTGCTGCGGCTCCTGCGCGGCGCCGGGGTCGAGGGCGCGGCGGGGATGCCGGGTCGCCGGCGGCTGGGGGCCGGCTGGGTGACACGCCCGCTGCTGGCGTTCGAGCGCGACGATCTCACCGCCTACGCCCGGCGCCACCGGCTGCGCTGGGTCGAAGACCCCGGCAACCGGGACACCCGGCACGACCGTAACTTCCTGCGCCATCGCGTGCTGCCGCTGCTGCGCGAACGCTGGCCGGGGGCGAGCGCGACCCTGGCTCGCGGCGCCGCTCATTTCGCCGTCGGCGCCGCGCTGCTCGAAGCCCAGGCGCGGGTCGACGCCGAGGCTTGCCGGCGGGGCGAGGGCCTGGCGAGCGCCGCGCTCGGCGAGCTGGTGCCCGAGCGACAGGACCTCGTGCTGCGGCTGTGGCTGCGTGAGCGGGGCGCACTCGCCCCGAGCGCCGCGCAGCTGGCCGGGATTCGCGACCTGCTGCGGGCGCGTGCGGATCGTGTTCCGAGGCTGCGCTGGGGGCGGTGGGTCGTCCGCCGCTACCGGGGAGTGCTGCACCTCGCCACCGACCCGACGCCGGTCGCCTGTGAGCCGGCCTGCCTGCGGTGGGACCTGCGCGACCCCCTGTCCATCCCCGGCCGGGCCCGGCCGCTGACCCGCGCCGAGCTGGCGGCCTGTGGCCTGACGTTGCCGGCCGGGCGCGCGGTCGAGGTCCGCTTTCGTCGCGGCGGGGAGCGCATCCGCCTGGCCGGGCGCGGCTGCACCAAGACCCTGAAGAAGCTGTTCCAAGAGGCCGGCATCGCGCCCTGGGAGCGCGCGCGGGTACCGTTGATCTACGTCGACGGCGAGCTGGCGGCGGTGGTCGGCATCGGCGTCTCGCAGGCGTTCGCGGCCGGCGCGTGCGCCGAAAGCTGAGCGCTGTGCGCCGGGGCGGCGCGCGCGCCGTTATTTGTCTCCGCATGGCGCTGACGGCCATTTCCCTGGCGCGGCCGATCTGCTACGCTGCCGCGGCAGAAATGCACCCTTTCGCCGCCACTCTCAAGTCCACCTGATATGCCGCGTTTCGTCTTCGTTACCGGCGGTGTCGTGTCCTCACTGGGCAAAGGCATCGCCTCGGCGTCGCTGGGCGCGTTGCTGGAAACGCGCGGCCTGCGCCTGTCGATGCTCAAGCTCGACCCGTACATCAACGTGGACCCGGGCACCATGAGCCCGTACCAGCACGGCGAGGTGTTCGTGACCGAGGACGGCGCCGAAACCGACCTCGACCTCGGGCACTACGAACGGTTCGTGCGCATCAAGACGCGCAAGGTCAACAACTTCACCACCGGTCAGGTCTACGAGAACGTGATCCGCAAGGAGCGCCAGGGCGAGTACCTCGGCGCGACGGTGCAGGTGATCCCGCACATCACCGACGAGATCAAACGCCTGATCCGGCGCGGCGCGGGCGATGCGGACATCGCCATGGTCGAGATCGGCGGCACGGTGGGCGACATCGAGTCGCTGCCGTTCATGGAGGCGATCCGCCAGATGGGCGTGGAGCTCGGCCACGAGAGCACGCTGTTCCTGCATCTCACCCTGGTGCCCTACATCGCGACCTCGGGCGAGCTGAAGACCAAGCCCACGCAGCACTCGGTGGCGGAGCTGCGGGCCATCGGCATCCAGCCCGACGTGCTGCTGTGCCGCGCCGACCGACCGATCCCGGACGAGGAGCGGCGCAAGATCGCGCTGTTCACCAACGTGCCGGAGTACGCGGTGATCTCGGCCACCGACGTGGAGAACATCTACGAGATCCCGCGGCTCTACCACCAGCAGGGGCTCGACGACATCGTGGTCAAGCGCTTCTGGCTGGACGTGCCGCGAGCCGATCTCAGCGAGTGGGACGCGGTGACCGAGGCGATGGACAACCGCGACCAGGAAGTCACCATCGGCATGGTCGGCAAGTACATGGAGCTGACCGATTCCTACAAGTCGCTCAACGAGGCGCTGGCGCACGCCGGGGTGCAGACCCGCAGCCGCGTCAACATCGAGTTCATCGACTCCGAGCGCCTGGAGGACGACGGCCCCGGCGCCTTGCGCGAGCTCGACGCGATACTGATCCCCGGCGGCTTCGGCCAGCGCGGCATCGAGGGCAAGATCATCGCCGTGCGCTACGCGCGCGAGAACAAGATCCCCTACCTGGGTATCTGCCTGGGCCTGCAGGCAGCCGTCATCGAGTTCGCTCGCAACTGCGCGGGGTTGAGCGGTGCCAACAGCACCGAGTTCGACGCGAACACGCTGCACCCGGTGATCGCGCTCATCACCGAGTGGCAGGAGGCCGACGGCAGCATCGAGCGTCGCGACGCCGACGCCGACCTCGGTGGCACCATGCGTCTCGGCGGCCAGGAGTGCCGGCTGAGCGAGGGCTCGCTCGCGCGGCGCCTGTACGACGCCGACACGGTGGTCGAGCGCCATCGCCACCGCTACGAGTTCAACAACCTCTACCTCGAGCGCCTGAGCGCTGCGGGGCTGCACATCACCGGGCGCTCGATGGACGAGGCGCTGGTGGAGATCATCGAGCTGGACAACCACCCCTGGTTCCTGGCCTGCCAGTTCCACCCGGAGTTCACCTCCAACCCGCGCGACGGGCACCCGCTGTTCCGCGGCTTCGTCCAGGCCGCGCTGCAGCAGCGCACGACCACCGCGGCGAGCGCGGCCTGATGCAGCTGTGCGGGCACGAGGTCGGCATCGACCGGCCGCTGTTCCTCATTGCCGGGCCCTGCGTGATCGAGTCCGAAGCGCTTGCCCTGTCGAGTGCCGCCGCGCTGCAGGAGATCACCGCGCGCCTCGGCGTGCCCTTCATCTATAAATCCAGTTTCGACAAGGCCAACCGGACCTCGGCGGCGAGCTTTCGCGGCCCGGGCCTCGCCGAGGGGCTGAGGATTCTCGAGCGCGTCAGGACCGAGCTCGGCGTGGCGGTGCTCACCGACGTGCACGAGGACACGCCGGTCGACGAGGTGGCGGCCGTGGTCGACGTGCTGCAGACGCCGGCGTTCCTGTGCCGCCAGACCGATTTCATCCAGCGCGTGGCGCGCGCCGGGCGCCCCGTGAATATCAAGAAGGGCCAGTTTCTCGCGCCGGGCGACATGGCGAACGTCGTCGACAAGGCGCGCGCCGCCGGCAACGAGCAGGTCATGGCCTGCGAGCGCGGGGTCAGCTTCGGTTACAACAACCTGGTGGTGGACATGCGCTCGCTCGCCATCATGCGCGCCACCGGGGCACCGGTGGTGTTCGACGCCACCCACTCGGTGCAGCTGCCGGGCGGGCAGGGCAGCCGCTCCGGCGGGCAGCGTGAGTTCGTGCCGACGCTGGCCCGCGCCGCGGTCGGCGCCGGGGTGGCGGGGCTGTTCATGGAGACCCACCCCGACCCCGAGGCGGCGCTCAGCGACGGGCCCAATGCGTGGCCGCTCGGGCGGATGGAATCCCTGCTGCGCGTCTTGCGCGACCTCGACCGTGCGGTGAAGTCCTCGCCGCTCATCGAGCACCAGGTGGCGTAGCGCGCAGCTGAACAAGCCATTCCCACGGAGGCGCGATGACGACCATTACTGCGATCACCGCCCGCGAGATCCTCGATTCGCGCGGCAATCCGACTCTCGAAGCCGACGTCGTGCTGGAGAATGGCCGGCGCGGGCGCGCTGCGGTGCCCTCGGGCGCGTCCACCGGCGCGCGCGAGGCGATCGAGCTGCGCGACGGCGACGGGTCGCGCTACCTCGGCAAGGGGGTTCGGCGCGCCGTCGCGAACGTGCGCGAGCGCATCGCCCCGGCGCTGATCGGTATGGACTGCCGGGAGCAGCGCGCGCTCGACGATGCCATGCTGCGGCTCGACGGCAGCGACAACAAGGCCAACCTGGGCGCCAACGCCATCCTGGCCGTGTCGCTGGCCAATGCCCAGGCGGCGGCTGCCGCCGGCGGGTTGCCGCTCTACGTGAGCCTCGGCGGCGACGACGCGCTGACCATGCCGGTGCCGATGATGAACATCATCAACGGCGGCGCCCACGCCGACAACAGCGTCGACCTGCAGGAGTTCATGATCCTGCCGGTCGGGGCGCCGAACTTCGCCGAAGCGCTGCGCTGCGGCACGGAGATCTTTCACACGCTCAAAGCGGTGCTGGGCAAGCGCGGTCTCGCCACCGCGGTCGGGGACGAGGGGGGGTTCGCACCGGACCTCGCCTCCAACGAGCAGGCGATCGAGACCATCCTGGAGGCGGTCGGGCAGGCGGGCTACAAGGCGGGCGAGGAGGTCTATCTCGGGCTCGACGTCGCGAGCTCGGAGTTCTACCGCGACGGGCGCTACCGGCTGGCTTCCGAGGGCCGTGACTTCGACGCCGCGGGATTCGCCGGCTACCTGGCGGACTGGGTGCGCCAGTACCCGATCCTGTCCATCGAGGACGGCATGGCCGAGGACGACTGGGCGGGCTGGGCGTTGCTCACGCGCGAGCTGGGCGAGGCCGTGCAACTGGTGGGCGACGACCTGTTCGTCACCAACAGCCGCATCCTGCAGCGCGGCATCGACGAACAGGTGGCCAACGCCATCCTCATCAAGGTCAACCAGATCGGTACCCTGAGCGAGACGCTCGACACCATCGCGATGGCCAATCGGCACGGCTACGCCAACGTCATCTCGCACCGCTCGGGCGAGACCGAGGACGTGAGCATCGCCGATCTCAGCGTCGCCACCAACGCCGGCCAGATCAAGACCGGCTCGCTGTGCCGCTCCGACCGCGTCGCCAAGTACAACCAGTTGCTGCGCATCGAGGAACAACTCGGCGCGCGGGCGCGTTACGCGGGCCGCTCGGCGTTCGCGCGGCTGCGCTGAGCGCTCGGCGGGCGCGTTTGGAGGCGACGGCGACCATGACAGGCGAGCGAGTGCGAACGCCCGCGCCGGCGGCGCGTCGGGTCGCGACCGCCGCCGAGGCCCCCGGAGACTAGCCCCGTGCGCTACCTGCTGCTCGCGTTGCTGGTCCTGCTCGGGTTGCTGCAGTACCGCTTCTGGCTCGCCGAGGGCGGCCTGCGCGACCTGTGGCGTCTGCGCGAGCAGGTCGCGCAGCAGCAAGGCGAGATCGAGCGGCTGCGCGAGCGCAACGAGCTGCTGGCCGCGGAGCTCGCCGACCTCAAGAACGGCCTGCACGCGGTGGAGGAGATCGCCCGCAGCGAGATGGGGATGATCAAGGAAGGCGAGACGTTCTACCGCCTGATCGAGCGCGACGAGGCGCGGGTGACCGGCACGGAGAACACGGTCCGGCGGTGAGCGGTGCCGGCCACTCGGGGCGGACACGGTGAGCCTGCCCGAAGCGCCGCGCGCCTGGGCGGTGGTGCCCGCGGCCGGAGCGGGGCAGCGCATGGCGGCGGGGCGGCCGAAACAATACCTCACGCTCGCCGGGCGCACCGTGCTGGAACACTCGGTGGGGGCACTGCTGGGCACGGGGTTGTTCGACGCCGTGGTGGTCGTGCTGGCGCCGGGTGACGAGGCCTGGGCGAAACTGCCGCTCGCCGCCGACGAGCGCGTGTCCAGCACGCCCGGGGCGGGCGAGCGTCACGCATCGGTGCTGAACGGCTTGCTCGCCCTGGCGCAGGCGGGTGCCGGGGACCAGGACTGGGTGGCGGTTCACGACGCGGCGCGCCCCTGCGTGCGCGGGGAAGACGTGGCCCGGCTGATGCAGGCCGTAGTGGCCGACGGCGCGCCCGGCGCGCTGCTCGCCGCGCCGGTCAACGACACCCTCAAACGTGCCGGCGAGCGGGGCGAAGCCGTGGAGACGGTGCCGCGGGCGGGCTTGTGGCGCGCCCTGACCCCCCAGGTATTTCGCCTCGGCGCCCTGCGCCGGGCGCTGGAGCGGGCCGCCGCGCAGGGCCACGTTCCGCTCGACGAGGCCGAGGCCATGGAGCGCACGGGGGTCCATGCCCGCCTGGTGGCCGGGCGCGACGACAACCTCAAGATCACCCGCCCGGGCGACCTGGAAATCGCCGCCGCTGTGCTCGCCGCGCGCGCGCCCTAGCTACTCGCTCAACACCCGCCGCACCGCGCGTTGCCATCCCGCGAGCAGGGCGGCGCGGGCCTCGTCGTCGGCGCGCGGCTCGAAGCGCCTTTCCAGTTGCCAGGTGCCGGCGATGTCCTGCAGCGAATCGAAACAGCCGGCCTGCAGGCCGGCCAGCATGGC
>JBFJWO010000297.1:0-6714 GCA_041623575.1 Gammaproteobacteria bacterium | reverse complement strand
GGGCCGGCGATCAGCGGCGTGGCGAGCGGGAACACCGCGATGTCCCGGCGCGTGGCGGCCTCGCGCTCCTCCTCGTCGGTGGTGGTGGTGCCGCCCGAATCGCGAGCGAACACCATGTCGATGCCGATCAGCAGCAGCAGGATGCCCCCCGCGGTGCGCAGCGCCGCGAGCGAGATGCCGAGCGTCGCCAGCAGCGTCTCGCCGGCGAGCGCGAACAGCACCAGGATGGCGCCCCCGATCAGCGTGCCGCGGATGGCCATGCGCCGGCGCTGGCGGGCCGACGCCGCGGAGGTCAGCGCCGCGAACATGGCGGCCACGTCCAACGGCCCGATGGTGGCGAAAAACGTCGCCACGGCCACGATCGCCGTTTCGGTCAGCTGTGCCGGCACGCGCCCGCCCCGTCCCCGTCGCTCAACGGTGCTCGAAACGCGGCTCGCGTTTCTCCACGAACGCCGCCATGCCTTCTTTCTGGTCGGCCGTGCCGAAGGTGGCATGGAACAGGCGCCGCTCGAAACGCAGGCCCTCGCTGAGCGTCGTCTCCTGCGCGCGGGCGACGCTTTCCTTGGCCATCATCACGGCGGGGCGCGAGTAACCGGCGATGGTGCCGGCCGCGGCGAGCGCTTCCTCGAGCAGCTTGTCCGCCGCCACCACCCGGCTCACCAGGCCGGCGCGCTCGGCTTCGACGGCATCCATCGTGCGCCCCGTCAGGCACATGTCCATGGCCTTGGCCGGGCCGACCGCCCGGGTCAGGCGCTGGGTGCCGCCCAGCCCCGGGATGGTCCCGAGCTTGATCTCCGGCTGGCCGAAGCGCGCAGTGTCGGCGGCAATGATGAAGTCGCACATCATGGCCAGCTCGCAGCCACCGCCGAGCGCGTAACCGGCGACCGCGGCGATAACCGGCTTGCGGCAGCGGCGCAGCTGCTCGGCCTCGTTGCCAAGGAAATCGCCCAGGTAGGCGTCGACGAAACCCTGGTCCTTCATCTGCCCGATGTCGGCGCCGGCGGCGAACGCTTTCTCGTTGCCGGTGATGACCACGGCGCCGACGCCGTCGTCGTCCTCGGCCTCGCGCAACGCCTGGGCCAGCTCGCCCATCAGCTGCGCCGACAGCGCGTTCAGCACCTTGGGCCGGTCCAGGGTGATCAGCGCAACCTGCTGGTGGCGCGTGCAGACGATCGTTTCGTAGCTCATCGGGGTCTCCTGAACGGTTTGCCGCGGTGCGTCGCGATGGCGCCGGCGGTGGTCACTTGCGGGATCTGTGCAGCGGTTCCAGTGCGCTCACTTCGATGCGGCGGCGGCCCGGCTCGACGGCCCTCAGCGGCTCGGTCTCGGTAAGGCTGCGCAGGCTGCGCACGGTCAGTTCCTGGTAGTCGCGGGTGCCGCGGCGTTTCCATTCGATTTCCTCGTCGGTCAGCTCGCGCACGATGCGCCCCGGCACGCCGGCCACCAGGCTGCGCGGCGGCACGCGGAACCCGGCCGCGACGAAGGCGTTGGCGGCCACCAGGCTGGCGGCGCCGATGTCGGCCCCGTCCATGATCGTCGCGTTCATCCCGACCAGCGCGTCGGCCCCGACGCGGCAGCCGTGCAGGACGGCGGCGTGGCCGATGTGGCCGTCGTTGCCGACCACGGTGTCGGTCCCCGGGTAGCCGTGCATGACGCAGCAGTCCTGCAGGTTGCTCCCGGCCTCCAGCACGATCCGGCCGAAGTCGCCGCGCAGCGCGCTCAGCGGCGCAACGTAACAACCGCGCCCGACGATCACATCGCCGATGAGCACCGCGCTCGGGTGGACGTAGGCGTCGGGGTCGACGACCGGCGTGATCCCGTCGATGGCGTAACTCGGCATGCGGCGCTCCGCGCAGGCTGGCCAGCGGCGGATTATAGCCGTAATGCGCGCCTCGCCCGTGACTGCGCGGGTGCGTGGTCAGCGCCCGGCAGTTGGTCTATAGTTGGCCGGCGTCTTGCCATGTATCGCAGGCCGCGAGGAGGGTTTGCCGCCGAGACCGCGGCGGGCCAACGTAGGGCAACAGGGAGTCCGCGGCATGTACAACGACACCACGCTGTATCCGATGCTCGGCGTCGGGGCCTTCGTCGTGATGTTCTGGACCGGGTTCGTCACGGCCGCCGGGATCGGCCTCGGCTGTTTCGCCTTTCTCGCCTGCGGCCTGGGGTTCGGCGCCCTCGGTACGCTCGCGGTCAGCGCCCTCGAGCGCAGTGCCCGACGCCCGTCTGCCCGTGGGCGTACGGCACGCGCGGCGCCGGACCATGACGGCGCCGACCGTCGCAGCCTGTTGCCGGGGAACATCTTCGCCCACGCCCGGTGAGCGTTACAGGGAGGTCTGCCACAGCGGCGAGTCGTGCGCGGGCTCGCGCATCTGCAGACGGAACAACAGGTCCAGGGACACTCTCAGCCGTCGGCTGATTTCGCGCGACATGTTCATCTGCAGTATCGTGAACTGCTCGAGGTCCCGCTCGTATAGCTCGTGCAGCATCGCGGCGGATATCTCGAGCGCCGTGCACGGTTCGACGGCGAGTGCCGAGGCACTGCGCGGAAACAGGTCGATCAGTGCCATTTCCCCGAAACAGTCGCCGGCCGACAGGTACTGCAGCAACACCTGCGACGCCTGCCAGGTGCGGTAGATGCCGACCCGCCCGCTTTCGAGAACGTACATCGCCTGCGACTTGTCGCCCTGGCGAAAGAACGCCTCGCCGGCGCCCGCCTGGGCGACGTTCGCCCGGCGCGTGATCAGTTGCAGGGTCTCGGGGGTCAGCCCGCCGAAGACGGGCATGTTCGCCAGCAGGGATACCCGGTCGCTCATTGCGATGATTCCAGAACCGCGCGGGCGAGTATGACAGATAATTACGAATGGCGGTTGCGGCGGGACTGCACGGACATGCTGTTCGAGCAATCGCGCGGCGGCATCGGCGCGAATCTCGGCACCGCGCTGTTGCTCGCGCTGCTGCTGTCAGGGAGCGTGTCCGCGGTGTTTCTCGCCGGGTGGGCGGCGGCGATGGTCGCCATCGCCGCGGTGCGCTGGTGGATGTTGCGCGCGTACCGTCGCCGGGAGGCGAGTGACGAGTACGAATCGCTGCACCGCTGGCGCTGGGGGTTCGTCGCGATCATGGGCTTGCTCGGCATGACCTGGGGCGCCGGCGGCGCGGTGTTCATCTCCTACGCCCAGGGCCTCGAGCAGTCCGTCGTGACGCTGGTGCTCGGCGGACTGGTGGTCGCGGCGGTGCCGTATCTCTCGCCGGTGTTCGCGGCCTACGCCGCCTACAGCGTCGGGCTGCTGGCGCTGTTCGCCCTGGGCTTCGTGGTGCAGGCCAATCACTCCGCGCTGACGTTCGCGGTGATGCTGCTGATCGCCATGCTCGCGTTCATGTCGGTCGCGCACACCTACCGCCGCAAGCTGGTCGAGGCGTTGCGCCTCGGCTACGAGAACGCCTCGCTGGTCGCCGAGCTGCGCGAGTACCGCGAGCAACTCGAGCAGAAAGTCGCGCAGCGCACCGAGGCGCTGGAGGATGCCAACCGCGAGATGGAGGCCTTCAACTACTCGGTGTCGCACGACTTGCGGGCGCCGCTGCGCGCCATTCACGGCTACGGCAGCATCCTGATGCAGGACTATGCGAAGGTGCTCGACGGCGAAGGCCAGCGCATGCTGCAGCGCCTGCGCCAGGCCAGCCGTCGCATGGACCGCCTGATCGACGCGCTGCTGCAGTTGTCGCGGCTCTCGCGGCGTTCGATCAATCGCACCCGGGTCGACCTCTCGGCGCTGGCGCAGGCGGCCGCGGCGCGCCTGCGCGAATCCGACCCCGGGCGCGACGTGGAGATCGACATCCAGGCGGGTCTGAGCGTGCACGCCGACAGGCAACTGATGGGGGTGGTCGTCGACAACCTGATGTCCAACGCCTGGAAGTACACCGCGCGCAACGGCCGTGCGCACATTCGCTTCGGTGCCGAGCTTCGCGATCCGCTGACCGTCTACTACGTTGCCGACGACGGCGTGGGGTTCGACATGCAGTACGCGCACAAGTTGTTCGGGGCGTTCCAGCGCCTGCACTCCGACGAGGACTTCGAGGGCACGGGCATAGGCCTTGCGACGGTCGCGCGCGTGGTGCGGCGCCACGGCGGCGACGTGTGGGCCGAGTCCGCGGAGGGCGAGGGCGCGCGTTTCTACTTCACGCTGCCGGCGGGGGACTGAGTGCGCGCCAGGATCGGCGCCAGTGCGCGACCGGTATGCGAGCGCTTGCGCGTGGCCACCCGCTCGGGCGTGCCCTGGGCGATGACGCGCCCGCCGCCGTCGCCGCCTTCGGGGCCCATGTCGATCACCCAGTCGGCCTCGGCGATGATGTCGAGATTGTGCTCGATGACGATCACCGTGTTGCCCATCGACACCAGGCGGTGCAGGACGAACAGCAGCTTCTCGACGTCGGCCATGTGCAGGCCGATGGTGGGCTCGTCGAGCACGTACAGTGTGTGCTGGGCGCCCGCGCGCCCGCCCGGCGGACCTTCCCGCGGCCGTGCCTTGGCCAGTTCCGTCACCAGCTTGATGCGTTGCGCCTCGCCGCCCGACAGCGTGGGGCTGGGCTGGCCCAGGCTCAGGTAACCGAGGCCGACGTCGCGCAGCAGTTCCAGCGCGTGGTGCACCCGGGCATGCGCCGAGAAGAACCCGCTGGCCTCCTCGACGCTCATGCGCAGCACCTCGCCGACGTGGCGATCCTTGAAGCGCACGGCGAGCGTCTCGCGGTTGAAGCGATCGCCGCCGCACACCTCGCAACCCACGCGCACGTCGGGCAGGAAACTCATCTCGATGCGTTTCATGCCCTGGCCCTCGCAGGCATCGCAGCGCCCGCCGTGCACGTTGAACGAGAACCGCCCGGGGCCGTAGTCGCGCAGCCGCGCCTCGGCGGTCTGCGCGAACAGCCTGCGGATGTAGTCCCAGATGCCGACGTAGGTCGCGGGGCACGAGCGCGGCGTCTTGCCGATCGGGGTCTGGTCGACTTCGAGCACGCGGGTGACGATCTCGGCGCCGTCGATCGCCGTGCAGCCGTACAGCGGGGGCCGGCGCCGCTTGCGCTGTGCCTGCAGCCGTTGCACGAGGTTGGCGTGCAGGATCTCGCGCACCAGGGTGCTCTTGCCCGACCCCGAAACGCCGCTCACGCAGACGAGTCGCCCGAGCGGGATACGCACGTCGAGGTCGCGCAGGTTGTTGAGGTTCGCGCCGGTGACGGTGAGGCTGTCGCCGCCGGCGGTCTTGCGCCGGGCGCCGAGCGGGTGCGCCAGCGGGTTGGCCAGCATCTGCCCGGTGCGCGAGTCACGGTTGCGCAGCAGCTGGCGCACGCTGCCCTGGGCGACGACCCGCCCGCCGTCGACGCCCGCCCCCGGGCCGAGGTCGATCACGTGCTCGGCGCGGCGGATGGTGTCCTCGTCGTGCTCCACCACGACCACCGTGTTGCCCTTGGACTGCAGGCGCACCAGCGTTTCGAGCAACATCCGGTTGTCGCGCGCGTGCAGCCCGATGGTCGGCTCGTCGAGGATGTAGCACACGCCGCGCAGGTTGGACCCCAGCTGCGCCGCCAGGCGGATGCGCTGCGCTTCGCCGCCGGAGAGCGTCGGCGCGGCGCGATCGAGCGACAGGTAGCCCAGTCCGACCTCGTCGAGGAAGCGCAGCCGGGCCAGCAATTCGGCCAGCAGGTCGCGGGCGATCGCCGCTTCGCGCGCATCGAGGCGCACGCGCTCGAACCAGCGCGCCGCCGCGCCGACCGGCAACGCCGCCAGGTCGCCGATCGAGCGGGCCTTGAAGCGGACCGCGCGCGAATCGCGGTTCAGGCGCTGGCCGGCGCATTGCGGGCACGGCTCGGGCGTGCCCTCCCACCACGCGTTCCACCAGGTCTCCTCGCCGCTCTGCTCGGCGTCGAAGCCCTCCATCTGCAGGCCGGTGCCGAAGCACCCGGGGCACCAGCCGCGCTTGGAGTTGTAGGAGAACTGCCGCGGGTCCAGCGACTCGAAGCTGCGTCCGCAGCCGGCGCAGGCGTGGCGGGTGGAGTGGATGCTCTCGCGCCCGTCGGCGGCCGCGACACGCGCCACGCCCTTGCCGTGCTGCAGGGCGAGGTCGATCAGTTCACCGAGCGCGCGGCGGTTGGCGCGCGAGACGTTAAGCGTGCCGACGGGCAGTTCGATGTCGTGCTCGCGGTAGCGGTCGAGGCGGGGCCAGTCGCCGGTCGCCAGCAGGGCGCCGTCGACCCGCAGGTGCTCGAAGCCGCGCCGCGCCGCCCACTTGGCGAGATCGGTGTAGTAGCCCTTGCGGGCGCTGACCAGCGGCGCCAGCACGCTGACCTCGGCGCCGCGGTAGTGGCGCGCCACCCGCTCGAGGATGGCCGCCGCGCTCTGGCTCTCGATGGGCAGCTCGCAATCCGGGCAGTGCTGCGTGCCGAGCTTGACGAACAGCAGGCGCAGGAAATGATAGATCTCGGTCATCGTCGCGACCGTGCTCTTGCGCCCGCCGCGGCTGGTGCGCTGCTCGATCGCCACCGTCGGCGGAATGCCGAAGATCGCGTCGACCTCGGGGCGTGAGGCGGGCTGCACGAACTGGCGCGCGTAGGCGTTCAGCGACTCGAGGTAGCGTCGCTGGCCCTCGGCGAACAGGATGTCGAACGCCACCGTGCTCTTGCCCGAGCCCGAGACCCCGGTGATCGCGGTGAAGCGCCCGCGCGGGATGT
>JBFJWO010000296.1:0-6733 GCA_041623575.1 Gammaproteobacteria bacterium | reverse complement strand
GCTGCGCGGTGCCTCGTCGATCCATTGCGCCAGCATGCGCCACTGCTGCTCGTCGAGCTTGCGCAGCGGCGCGCCGAGCTCGTTGGTGCCCACGCCGAGCTCGGCTGCCTTGATGTAGTGCTGGGAGTCCCGCAGCGCCGCCACGAAAGGGATGTTGAGCGTCTTCAGGAACTGCGTGAGCGTGCGGTACATGACGGTGTTGGCGCGCACGCGATTGGCGATCACGCCGATGCGCACGTGGAACGAACGCGCCTTGCCGGTCAGCAGCAGCTCGCTCACGAAGTGGGTCACCGCGTCGATGTCGATGGGCGAGGGCAGCACCGGGACCAGCACCACGTCGGCGCTCTGCACGGCTTGCGCGAGCGTCGGCCCCACCATGCCGGCGGGCGTATCGCAGATCACGTAGTCGGTGTCGCGCGGAAGGCGCAGGTGGTAGGCGTCGGTGGTGCCGTTCGCGGCGCGCCGGTGCGCGGCGACGCCGTGGATGCGGGCGAACTGCTCGCCGCGCAGTTTCAGCCAGTGCATGGCCGAGCCCTGCGGGTCGTAGTCGAACAGCGAGACGCTGCGCCCCGGCGCGAGGTGGGCGGCGAGGTTGGTCGCGATCGTGCTCTTGCCGCAGCCGCCCTTGGAGTTGGTAATGATGATCCGCTGCATACCGGGGTTTCTCACGCCGGGAACCGAGTGTAGGTCCAGCTAGCGGCGCGAGACCACCCGCGCCGCAGGGGTTTGTGCCGGTTCTATGCGCCAGTCGACAGTTTTGCGCCCAAAAAAAGGGCGGCCACGAGGCCGCTGCGCGGGCGAGCAGCCGCCGATCGGGCGACCGGTGGGGAAATTCGCTACACTCTGGCGTGATTTCGCGTGCGGAGGCACGGGGACAACGACAACAAGCTGGCCACACAGGCCGGCGGCCGGCACGCGGTGGCGGCCGCGACCACTGACTGTTTCGGGATGGACGCTCAGGTGGTTCCGACGATACGCGGGGCGTGTGTGGAACCGGCACCTCGCCAGATGCCGCTCGCCAGGGGCGCCGAGGTGGGCGACTACCAGATCGTCGAAGTCATCGGCTACGGCGGCTTCAGCGTCACTTACCTCGCGCGCGACCGCGTGCTCGAGCGCACCGTCGTGCTCAAGGAGTACGCGCCACGGCGCTGGTCGGACCGTGACGACGAACTGCGGGTGTCGCCGGCCCGCAATACCGACGGCGAGGCTTTCCGGGCCGGCCTGCAGGCGTTCGTGCGCGAGGCGCGCACCCTGGCGGCGTTTCGCCACCCCAACATCGTCCAGATCCACCGCATTCTCGAAGCCAACGACACGGCCTACATCGTCATGGCCCACGAAGGCGGCGAGAACCTCGAGGCGTTGCTCGCGCGCGGCGAGTACCGCGCCGAGCCGGTGCTTCGGCAACTGGCGCTGACGCTCCTCGATGCCCTGGAGTACGTGCACCGGGCGGGCGTGCTGCACCGCGACCTCAAGCCCACCAATATCCTGATCAACGCCGACGGCGAGCCGAAACTGTTCGATTTCGGCGCCGCGCGCCAGCCGCCGCAGCCGGGCGTCGCCGAGCCCCGGGCGTCGCTGACCGCCGGCTACGCACCCTACGAGCAATACACCGGCTCGGGTATAGAGCAGGGGCCGTGGACCGACATCTACGCCTTCGGCGCGACACTGCACCGCGCGCTCGTCGGCAAGGCCCCGCCCGATGCGCGAACCCGTGGGCACGCCGTGCGCACCGGACGACCCGACCCCTATGCGCCGTTGGTCGACGTCGCGCCCGTTGGCTATTCGCGTGAGTTCCTCGGGGCCGTCGACTGGGCGCTGGCCTTCGATGCCGCGGACCGTCCGCGCTCGTGCACCCAGCTACGGCGGCGCCTGCGCGGGTCGGCGCCGCCGGCTGCGCCCGCCGCCCCGCTGGTCACCGAACCGGTGACCGAGCACTGGGCAGGGGTTGTCGACGACGACGAGGCGTGGCCGTCGACACCCGCGACCCCGGCGACCGGGTCCTGGTCGGTCGTGGCCGACCACACGGTTCCAGCCCCGCTGCGTGACGATCATACGGTGCCCGCCCCGACGGGGCCCGCCGTCGAGGGTGGCGCAGGCGCCTCCCTGCCGCCGCACCGCGGACCGCCACGCTCGCTGCGCATTGCGCTGGTCGCGACAACGGTCCTGGCGCTGTGGCTGCCGGGCGCGCTGCATCAACCGGCGCCCCCGCCCGTCGTGGTGAGCCGCGCCGTCGAGCCGGCGCCGCAAGCCGAACCGCCCCCGCCCTCGCCCGAGGAGCAGGCCGCCGCTGAGCGCCGGGCCCGCATCGAGACCCTGCTTCTCGAGGCGGCGCGTCACGCCGCCGCGGGACGCCTGGACGGCGATCCGCCGCCGCATGCCCTTTCGCGCTACCGCGAAGTGTTGCAGCTGGATCCCGGCAACGAGCCGGCCCGAAGCGGGATCGAAGCCATCGTCGAGCATTACGCGCAGACCGCGCGGGAGTCGTTGGGCGAGGATCCGGCGGGTGCGTTGGCCCTGGCCGGGCGTGGCCTGGCGATCGATCCCGGGCACAGCGCGCTGGCCGGGCTGAGGGCGCAGGCCACGTCCGCCCTCGAGGAGAGGCGCCTGGCGGGGGCGCAGCAGGCCCGCGAGGCGGCACGGCGCGATGCGCTGGCCGCGTTGGCGGCGACGGCCGAGCGCCAGTTCACCGAGGGTCGACTGACCGCGCCGCCCGGGGACAACGCCCTGGAGTCGCTCGAGCGCCTGCTCGGCCTCGAACCCGGCGACGCACGCGCCCTGCGTCTTCGCGGGCGTATCGCCGAGCGCTACGCGGCCGATGCGCGCGCGGCGCTGGCGGCCCGCGATCGCGCGCAGAGCGCTCGCCTCGTGGACCTCGGCCTGCGGGTCGAGCCCGGGCACCCGGCGCTGCTGGCAATACGCGCCGGCATCGAGCAGCAGGCGCGCGAGGTGGCTGTCGAGCGCGAGCGCGCCCGGCGCGAATCCGCCCTGGCGGGGCTGCTCGAAAAAGCCGCCGAGCAAGTCCGCCAGGGGCGCTATACCTCACCACAGGGCGACAATGCCTGGCACAGCTACCGCGAGGCGCTGGCGCTGGACCCCACCAGCCGCGGTGCCGAGCAGGGTATGCAACGGCTGGTGGAGCGCCTGCAGCGACAGGCGGAGGAGGCGCGCGACCGCGGCGACCCGGTCGCTGCGCTGGCCTGGATCGACGAAGGCGCCCGCGTGCAGCCGCACGAGCGCTGGGAGCGCCTGGAAGCGAGCCTCGCGGGTCTGTCCCTGCGCGATCGGCTGGCCAGCGGCGGGGTCGGCCCGGCGGTGGTGTTCGTGCCGGGCGGCCGCTTCACGATGGGCGACCCGGGCGGTGCCGGCGTGGCCGGCGCGCAGCCGCTACGCGAAGCCCGGGTGGCGACGCTCTTCGCCGGTCGCTACGAGATCACCTTCGAGGAGTTCGACCGCTTCACCGACGCGCGCGGGCGCCCACGCGTGGCCGACGAACTGTGGGGCCGCGGCCGCTTGCCGGTGGTCAACGTGAACTGGCGCGACGCGAACGCCTACACCGCGTGGCTGAGCGAGCAGACCGGCCAGCGTTACCGGTTGCCGAGCGAGACCGAGTGGGAGTATCTCGCGCGGGCCGGGACGCGTACCGACTACTGGTGGGGGCAGACCATCGGCGACGGCCGCGCGAACTGCAAGCGCTGCGGTGCGGCCCCGGTCGGCTGGCGGACGTTACCGGTCGGCTCGTTCGCGGCCAACCCCTTCGGCCTCTACGACACCGTCGGCAACGTGTACGAGTGGACCGCCTCGGTTTACCCCGTCGAGGCGTCGGGCGGCGAGTCCACCAAGCGGGTAAGCCGCGGCGGCTCGTGGTTCGACGGGCCGCGATTCTCGCGAGTCTCGATGCGCCTCGGCGCCGAGGTCGACTTCCGCGTGCACTTCCAGGGCTTTCGGGTGGTGCGGGACATCGAGCGCCAGCGCGCCGCGAGCGGCGAGGAGGGTGCCTGAGCCGCGCCCCTCGTGGAGTTGTTGCGGTGCGTCGTGTACGCTGAGCCGCGTCCCGCTGCCTGAAGAACGACAAGCAATGCCCTGGATCATCGCGGTGGTGGCCCTGGCTTTGGCGAGTGCCACCTCGCCCGCCCTGGCCGCCAAGCTGGAGGACCTGATATCGGGCCTGTACGGAGGCGACGGCGTCTCGCTGGCGCGTACCAGTCATCCGCTGGAGCACAGCGTGCACTTCGAGCGCGCCTCGGCGCAGGCGCTGGAGACCTTCGGCGACTCGTTGAACGGCGAGGTGCAGCGCCTGGCGCTGCTCACCCCGTCGCCGGCGGGCAATGCGCTGGTCTTCGACCCGGCCAGCAACACCTACGTGACCCGCACCCTCACGCTCGGGCCGCTGCTCGGGCGCAGTGCCGTCTCGCTCGGCGCCGGCAACTGGGACGTGGCGGTCAGCGTGGTCACCCGCCGTTACCGGGTGTTCGAGGGCGACGACCTGGACGACATCGAACTCGTCGCCGCGCACCGCCCGGACGCCATCGCGCCGGGCGATACCCGCGAGTCGTTCGAGAACGACACCCTGGCCATCGGCCTGGATGTCGACCTCTCGGTCGACACCTTGACCACCGCCGTCAGCTACGGGCTCACCAACAACCTCGACGTCACCGTCAGCGTGCCGGTGCAGCGGGTCGACATGAAGGCGCGCGCCCAGGCCTCGATCGTCGAGGCCGTGCCGCCGGATTCGCCGTTCTCCACCACCGGGGTGCACGTTTTCGACGACGCCGTGGAATCGCCGCTCGATACGGCGTCGGGCTCCGCCACCGGCCTCGGCGACGTCCAGGTCGCCCTCAAGTATCACCTCGGCGACGACGAGGACCGGCGTTTCGGCGCAGGGCTGGTGACGCGGCTGGCCACCGGGGATCGCCGTGACCTGCTGGGGGCGGGCACCAGTTCGCTCACGCCGTACGCGATCGGCGAGTGGCTGCTCGACGAGCGCTGGGCCGCGCACGCCAACCTCGGCCTGGAACTGCTCAACGACGACGGCGAGTGGCGTGCGGCGCTGCAGCCACTGGCGGGGCTCACCTACGGCATCGGCGAGTTGCTCGGTTCCGTGGAACTCGCCGGGCGCTACGAGTTGAACGGCGACGACGTGGGCGAGGCCCAGACCGACCTCGCGCTGGGCGTCAAATGGGCGCCGCCGGGCACCGAGAGATACCTGTTCTCGGGCGCGCTGCTGGCGCCGCTCGACGACAGCGGCCTGCGCCCCGACTACACCGTCCTGCTCGGCGTGGCGTGGGGATTGTGAGCGAGCGCTCGCCAGTTCCGGTATGCTCGGCGCGAGCATGAGAGCTTTCGCCATGATCCTGGCCGTCGAATACTGCTCGCCGCGTCGCCGTCGCGTCCCCGATCCGCGCCGGTCAGGCGCTGTCCCCTCTCTGCGCCTGGCGTGCGCTGCGCTCGCCCTGGCGGGCGGGTTGTTCAGTGCCCAGGCGGGCGCGTTCTCGCTCGGCATCAGCGCGCGCAACGTCGACGCGACGGGTCCGAATTCTTGCTCGGGCTGCCATACCGGCGGCGCCTATCTCAGCGATATCCGGATCTTCCCGCCCGGCAACCCGACGGTCGTCCGCGGTGCCGTGCGCACGCTGTCGGTGGACGTCGGCACGGACGGCCCTTTCGCCGGCTTCAATCTCGGTGCCGACGGCGGGCGACTCGACATCGTCGTCGGCGAGGGCACGCGCCTCACCGACCAGAACGACGCCGTGGCCGGTCAACTGACGCATGCGACGGTGGCACGGGCTGCGCCTTCGGTGTCGTGGCAGTTCACCTGGACGGCGCCCGGGCAACCGGGGACCTACACGCTGTCCGGTTGTGCGTTGCCGGTCGACGGGGAGCGCGTCGACGGTGCGCAGACCGTCACCGGCGACGGCCCGACGGTGTGCGCCACCAAGACGATCACCGTCAACGCGCCACCCGCGTTCGACAGCGCAGCCCCGGCATCGACCCCGGAAGACGCCCCTTTCGACTACCTCGTCGTGGTCAGCGACGCCGACCCCGGGGACACGCTCACGGTCACCGCCCCCACGTTGCCCGACTGGCTGACGCTCAGCGCCGACGCCGACGACGTGCGCCTGCAGGGCACGCCGACCAACGACGAGGTGGGCGTGCACCGGGTCGTGCTGGAGGTCAGCGACGGGCTCGATAGCGCGCAGCAGGCATTCGACCTGACCGTGGTCAATACCAACGATCCGCCGGCGTTCGATACCGAACCGCCCGCCGGGATCCAGCGCGGCACCTACCGCTACGACCCGATCCGGGTCTCGGATCCCGACGCCGACGACCCGCCCGCGCAGTTGACCGTGACGTTCACGGGCCTGGAGTGGCTCAGCCTGACGAACAACGGCGACGGCACCTGGGCGCTCGCCGGCACCCCCACCGCGGCGCACTTCGGCGGGCCGTTCAGGAACGTGCTGCGCGTCACCGACGGCGACGGGGCGTTCGCCGAGCGGGAGTTTTTTCTCACCGTCGAGAGCGAGCCGCCCGTGTTCACCACGCAGCCGGTCGAACGCGCCGTGGAAGGGCAGGCGTACCGCTACGAGATCGGCGTGACCGACCCCGACCCCGGCGACAGGCTGCAGATCGGCGCGATCGGTCCGGCGTGGCTGAGGCTGACTCTCGGCGCCGAGGGGACTGCGGTGCTGAGCGGGCAGCCCGGCGTGGCGGACATCGGCGAGCACCCGGTGGTGCT
>JBFJWO010000295.1:0-6734 GCA_041623575.1 Gammaproteobacteria bacterium | reverse complement strand
GCGCCGGCGCACCGACACGTTGGCGTCGCACCGAAACGAGCCTTCCTGCATGTTGCCGTCGCTGATCTCGAGGTAGCGCACCAACGAGTGGATCTTGCGCGCGTAGGCGACCGCCTCGGCGGCCGAACGCAGGTCCGGCTCGGAGACGATCTCGAGCAGCGGCGTGCCGGCGCGGTTGAGATCGATGCCGCTCAGGCCGGCGTAGTCCTCGTGCAAAGACTTGCCCGCGTCCTCCTCGAGGTGCGCGCGCGTCAAGCCGATGGTCTTCTGCGTGCCGTCGTCGAGCGTGATCTCGACCGCGCCCGCGCCGACGATCGGCAGTTCGTACTGCGAGATCTGGTAGCCCTTGGGCAGGTCGGGATAGAAGTAGTTCTTGCGCGCGAACACCGAACGCGAAGCGATGTGCGCGCCGGTGGCAAGCCCGAACTTCACCGCCATCGCGACCGCGGCCCCGTTCAGCACCGGCAGCACGCCGGGCAGGCCGAGGTCGATCTCGCAGGCCTGGGTGTTCGGCGCCGCGCCGAAGGCGGTCGAGGCACCGGAGAAGATCTTGCTGCGGGTCGCAAGCTGGGTGTGGATCTCGAGCCCGATCACCGCTTCCCACGCGTTCGAGTGCATGTCGGCGATGCCCTCAGCCGGCGCCGCGCTCGGGCGCGCGCCGGTGCCAGTCGGTGGCGAGTTGATACTGGTGCGCGGCGTTCAGCAGCCGCGCTTCCCCGAAGTGATTGCCGACGATCTGCAACCCCACCGGCAGGCCGCCGGCGAACCCGCAGGGCACGGAAATGCCGGGCAACCCGGCGAGGTTCACCGCGTTGGTGTAGATGTCGGAAAGGTACATGGCCACCGGATCGTCGGTGCGCTCGCCGCGCGCGAAGGCCACCGACGGCGACGTGGGTCCGACGATCAGGTCCACCTGCGCGAACGCCTGCTGGAAATCGTCGCTGATCAGCTGGCGGACTTTCTGCGCCTGCAGGTAGTAGGCGTCGTAGTAACCCGCCGACAGCACGTAGGTGCCGATCATGATGCGGCGTTTGACCTCGGCGCCGAACCCTTCGCCGCGCGAGCGCTTGTAGAGGTCCTCCAGGTCGCGCGGGTTCTCGCAGCGGTGCCCGTAACGCACGCCGTCGAAGCGCGACAGGTTGGAGCTGCACTCGGCGGGCGCCACCACGTAGTAGGCCGGGATGGACAGGTCCTGGCGCGGCAGGGAGATCTCCCGCACGCTGGCGCCGGCCGCGCTCAGCACGTCGATGGCCGCGTGCACCGCATCGCCCACGGCGGCGTCCAGCCCGTCGCCGAAGTACTCGCGCGGCAACCCGAGGGTAAGGCCGGCCAGCGGCTGGCCGAGAGCCGAGCGGTAGTCCGGCACCGGGCGCTCGATGCAGGTCGAGTCGCGCGGGTCGTGACCCGCCATGGCGCCGAGCAGGATCGCGCAGTCCTCGGCGCTGCGCGCCAGCGGCCCGGCCTGGTCGAGGCTCGAAGCGAACGCGATCATGCCGTAGCGCGAGACACGCCCGTAGGTGGGTTTGAGGCCGCTGATTCCGCACAGTGCCGCCGGCTGGCGGATCGAGCCGCCGGTGTCGGTGCCGGTGGCGGCCGGCACCAGTCGCGCCGCGACCGCCGCCGCCGAGCCCCCCGACGACCCCCCCGGCACGCGCGCTTCGTCCCACGGGTTGGACACCGGGCCGAAGTAACTGGTCTCGTTCGACGAGCCCATGGCGAACTCGTCCATGTTGGTCTTGCCGACCGTGACGCAACCGGCGTCGGCCAGGCGCCTCACCACGGTGGCATCGTACGGTGAGACGAAATTGTCCAGCATGCGCGAGCCGCACGTGGTGCGGATGCCCTCGGTGCAGAAGATGTCCTTGTGGGCGAGCGGGATACCCGTCAGCGGGCCGGCCTCGCCGGCGGCGAGGCGCGCATCGGCCGACTCGGCCTGGGCCAATGCCTGCTCCTCGCAAAGGGTCACGTAACAGTTCAGCGTGGAGTCGGCGCCGGCCGCGAGCGCCGCGGCGGTCAGTTCGCGGCTGGACACCTCACGCCGGCGCAGTGCCTCGCCGAGTTCGGCGATGGTACGATCGAGCATCGTCCCGGCGCCGCGCTACTCGATCACCCGGGGCACCAGGTAGAGGCCGTCGGCGATCGCCGGCGCGATCTTCTGCAGCGCCTCGCGGCGGTCGCCCTCGGTGACCCGGTCCTCGCGCAGCGGTTGCACGGCGTGCAGCGGGTGCGCCATCGGCTGCACGCCCTCGCACGGCGCATCGCCCATCCGTTCGACCAGTTCCAGGATCTCGTTCAGGTTGCGCACGTAGAGCGGCACGTCGCCCGGATCGATCTCCAGGCGCGCCAGGTGCGCGATGTAGGCGACGTCGTCGGGTCCTAGTGTCATGGCGGCGGGCGGGTGCGAATCCGGGGCGCGACTGTAGCATATTTGCGCCGCGGCAGGACGCGGCGACGGGCGCACATGCTTCTTGCCGTACACCCTACCCGTTGCTAGAGTAGCGCTCTTTTTTCAACCGGCCACCTCGGCTACCACCCCCCATGCCACTAAAACGCTTCCGCGGTCTGTTCTCGACCGACCTGTCGATCGATCTCGGCACGGCCAACACCCTGATCTACGTGCGGGGCAAGGGCATCGTGCTGAACGAGCCGTCGGTGGTCGCCATTCGCCAGGATCGCGGCCCGGGCGGGCCCAAGGCCATCGAAGCCTACGGCACCCAGGCCAAGCTCATGGTCGGGCGCACGCCCCAGAACATCCAGGCGATCCGGCCGATGCGCGACGGGGTCATCGCGGACTTCAACATCACCGAGAAGATGCTGCAGTACTTCATCCGCAAGGTGCACGACTCGCGCATCATGCGCCCGAGCCCGCGGGTGCTGGTGTGCGTGCCCTGCGGGGCGACGCAGGTGGAGCGGCGTGCGATCAAGGAATCGGCCGCCGGCGCCGGGGCGCGCACCGTCTACCTGATCGAGGAGCCCATGGCGGCGGCGATCGGCGCCGGGATGCCGGTCGACGAACCGCGCGGCTCGATGGTGCTCGACGTCGGCGGCGGCACCTCGGAGGTCGCCGTCATGTCGCTGAACGGCATCGTCTACTCGGCGTCGATCCGGGTCGGCGGCGACAAGTTCGACGAGGCCATCATCAGCTACGTGCGGCGCAACTACGGCATCCTGATCGGCGAAGCCACCGCCGAGCGCATCAAGTGCGAAGTCGGCTCGGCCTACCCGGGCAAAGACCTGCGCGAAATCGAGGTGCGCGGACGCAACCTCTCCGAGGGCATTCCGCGCAGCTTCACCCTGAACAGCAACGAGATCCTCGAATCGCTGCAGGAACCGCTGTACGGCATCGTCAGCGCGGTCAAGACCGCGCTCGAGCAGACGCCGCCCGAACTCGGTTCCGACGTCGCCGACCGCGGCATCGTGCTGACCGGCGGGGGCGCGCTGCTGCGTGACCTCGACCGCCTGATCATGGAAGAGACCGGGCTGCCGGTAGTGATCGCCGAGGACCCGCTCACCTGCGTCACGCGCGGCGGCGGCCGTGTGCTGGAACTCATCGACGAGCACGGCGGCGAGTTCTTTACCATCGAGTGAGCTGCCCGCGTAGTGCGACGCGGCCGCCCGCCCCTCAGACCAGCGCGATCGCGGTGCCCTGACGCCGGGCACCGCTCGCCACGCGCCTACCGGCACTGATCGCCTTCACCGTGTCCATGCAGCCACTGTTCCAGCGCAGCACCGCGATCACCTTACGCCTGGTGCTGCTCGGCGCCCTGTCGGTCGCGCTGCTCACCCTCGACCATCGCTTCGATCACCTCGAGCTGGTGCGCGCGCAGCTGAGCCGGCTGCTCTACCCGCTGCAGGTGCTGGTGGACCTGCCGGCGCGCGCCGGCAACTGGGGCGCCGAATACTTCACCACCCACACCGAGCTGGTCGCGGACAATCGCCACCTGCGCGAGGAGCGCCGGCTGATGCAGGCCCAGGTGCAGAAGCTCGCCGCGCTGGAGACCGAGAACGCCCGCCTGCGCAACCTCCTCGGCTCCTCATCCAAGGTCGGCTCGTCGGTGCTGGTCGCCGAGCTGCTCGCGGTCGACCTCGATCCCTACCGCCAGCAGGTGATCATCAACAAGGGCGAGAACGACAAGGTCTACGCCGGGCAGCCGGTCATCGATGCGCACGGGGTCATGGGCCAGATCATCCACACCGGGCCCTACACCTCCACCGCGCTGCTGATCACCGACCCCAGCCACGCGCTGCCGGTGCAGATCAACCGCACGGGGTTGCGCACGGTGGTCTCGGGCACCGGCAGCCCGGAACGGCTGAGCCTGCTGTTCATTCCCACCACGGCGGACGTGCGCGAAGGCGACCAGGTGTTCACCTCGGGGCTCGGCGGGCGCTTTCCGCCCGACTACCCGGTGGGCACCGTGGTCTCGGTGCAACGCACCCCGGGGCAGGCCTTCGCGCAGGTCGACGCCCGGCCGAGCGCGCGCATCGATCGCAGCCGCGAGGTGTTGCTGGTCTGGCACAGCCGCCAGCCGCCGCCGCAGGGCGGTGACGAAGATGAATGAGTGGCTGCGCTACTGGGTGATCCCGGCGAGCCTGTGCGTCGCGCTGATGCTGACCATGTTGCCGCTGCCGAGCTGGAGCGCCGTCTACCGGCCCGATTGGGTGACCCTGGTGGCGCTCTACTGGGTGCTGGCGCTGCCGCGCGCTTTCGGGGTGGGGCTGTGCTGGTGCGCGGGGTTGCTGCTCGACGTGACCCACGGGGCCCTGCTCGGCCAGCACGCCCTCGGGCTGGCGCTGGTCGGCTACCTGGCGCTGCGTTTCCACCAGCGCATCCGTGTCTACCCGCTGGTCCAGCAGGGCGCGATCATCCTGGTGCTGCTGACGCTCAAGCACAGCGTGGTGCTGTGGATCAACGGGATCACCGGCCAGGCCCCGGAGAACCTGCTGCTGTACTACGCGCCGGCAGGGGTGGGGGTGCTGTTGTGGCCCTGGATCTTCATCATCCTGCGCGACTTGCGCCGGCGCCAGAAGCTGCGTTGAGCGGCGCCGCGCCCACCGGCGCGCAGAACGCGAGCAGCAGCGCGAGCAGCATGATCGCCGCCATCGCCTTCAGCGACGCTCTGAGGTACAGCCGCCTGTCCTGCTCACCGGGCATGGGGCCAACGTTACCACGCCGTGCGGGCCGCGCCGGCGCCGGCGGTGAGTAGCGGCGGCGACGATCGTGTCCCCGTGGTCGTCGCGGGGGCGACGTGGTCGGACCCCGGCGCGGCGCGCGCGCTGGCGCGGCAACTGGGCTTGCCGCTTCTCGAGAGCACGCCGGCCCCGAACGCGCTGGTGCTCGAATCAGCCGCCGGCGGCCTGCAGTTGCGCGATGCCGCGCGCCCCCGCGAGCGACCCTGGCGGGTCGATTTCTCCGCCCCGCGCGCCAGCTACCGGCGCCTGCGCGGCGGCGGGGTCCGCCAGACCCTGGCCCGCGCCGCGGGCCTCGCGGGCGGCGTGCGACCCGCGGTGCTCGACCTCACCGCCGGCTGGGGTGCCGACGCGTTCGTGCTCGCCGCACTCGGCTGTGCCGTCACCCTGGTGGAGCGCCACCCGGTCGTGGCCGCGCTGCTGGGCGACGGGCTGGCGCGGGCGGCCGCGGCCCCCGCCACGGCCGCGATAGCGGCGCGCATGCGCCTGCATCGCTGCACCGCCCAGTCCTTTCTCGCCCGCCTGGGGCCGGAAACGGCCCCCGAGGTCGTCTATCTCGACCCGATGTACCCGCCCTCGGGCAAGAGCGCCGCGAGCCGTAAGGAACTGCGCCTGCTGCGGCGCCTGGCGGGCCCTGCGGGCGAGGAACCCGAGTTGCTGCGCAGCGCCCGCGCGGCGACCCGCGGACGGGTCGTCGTAAAACGCCCTCGCCGGGCCGCGCCCTATTGTGACTGCCGCCCCGATTCGCACGTCGAAAGCGCCAACACGCGCTACGATATCTATTTTTCCGACGCCAGCCACGAGAGCCAGCGATGAACGTGCAGGTCGAAGCGCTGCAGGGCGACATCACGCGCCTGGCGCTCGACGCGATCGTCAATGCCGCCAACCCCACGCTGCTCGGCGGCGGCGGCGTGGACGGCGCAATCCACCGCGCCGCCGGGCCGCGACTGCTGGCCGAGTGCCGCACCCTGGGCGGCTGCGAGACCGGCCAGGCCCGGATCACGGGCGGCTACGACCTGCCGGCGCGCTACGTGATACACACCGTGGGCCCGGTATGGCGGGGCGGCGGTCACGGCGAGCCGGAGCTGCTCGCCGGGTGCTATCGATCGAGCCTGCGCCTCGCCGCCGAGCACGGCCTCGCGAGCATCGCCTTCCCGGCCATCAGCTGCGGTATCTACGGCTATCCGCCGGCGGCCGCTGCCGCGGTCGCGCTTGCGGCCATCGAGGCGTTTCGCGCCGAGCCCGGCTCCGTGCGCAGCATCGCCCTGGTGTGTTTCGAGCGCACGTTGCTGGAAATCTACACGCGGGCGCTGGCGGATCGCGAGCCGCCGGCGTGAGCACACAGCCGGAAAACGGCTGTTGCGCGCCGCTGGGCGAGGGAATAGGCTTCGGCGGGCGCATTTCGCGCCGACTGGAACCGAACTTGCTTGGCACGCGGTAGCTTACCCCGCCGGGGTGAGAGAGCGGCGCCGTACCGACGTCCTCGCAACGACAGGAGCATCGATGGCCGAATCCGAGTTGACCCGCGTCGAGCTGACAAGGGCGCT
>JBFJWO010000294.1:0-6768 GCA_041623575.1 Gammaproteobacteria bacterium | reverse complement strand
GCAGACGGTCAAGGACCCGCCCACCTCGTGGGAGGACCTGTGGGACCCGAAGTACAAGGGGCGCGTCGGCATCACCTCGCTCGCCTCGACCCTGGGCACGGCTTTCCTGATCGAGATCTCACGCCTGAACGGCGGCCACGAAGGCGACATGGGACCGGCGTTCGCCAAGCTGCGCACGCTGTTGCCCAACCTCGGCGCGGTGTCGGCGAATTTCGGCGCGCACGCCGCCCTGTTCCAGCAGGAAGTGGTCGACGTCGGGGTGCAGAATTTCAACTTCGTCGAGACGCTCAAGGGCAAGGGTGTGTCGATCGAGTGGGTGAAACCCGACACCGGCGCGCCGGCCTGGAAGACCACCATGCACGTGGTCAAGGGCGCCGCGCAGCCGGATCTGGCGCACACCTACATCAACTGCCACCTCAAGCGCGAGGTGCAGGCGGCCATGGCCGCGGAGCCCTACAACGTCATTCCCACCAACGCCGGCGTGCCGCTGTCCGGGCAGGTCAAGGCCAAGGTGGCGGCCTCCCAGAAAGAGCTCGAGCAGCTGATCTTCTACGACTGGGCGAAGATCAACGAGGGGCGCGACGAGTGGAGCAAGCAGTTCAACCGGGAGATCCGCATTTGAGACGCGGCTCCACGTTCAACGTGACCGGCGAGTGGCAGCTTTCGCTGCCGCTCGCGCTCTTTTTCGCGTTGTTCTTCCTCGGCCCGCTCGGGCTGCTGATGATCGTCAGCTTCTACGCCGAGCCGCACATGCAGACCTGGGGCACCGCGTCGCAATACGTGCAGGCGCTGGCCGACCCGATCAACCTCGACGTGCTGTGGGACACGCTCGTGCTCGGCCTCAAGGCCACCCTCATCTGCCTGGTGTTCGGCTTCCCGCTGGCCTGGATGATCGCGCACGCCAGGCCCCGCTGGCAGGGCGTGCTGGTCTTCCTGGTGATCCTGCCGATCCTCACCAGCGTCGTGGTGCGCACCTTCGCGTGGGTGGTGATGCTGGCGCGGCGCGGCATCATCAACGAGAGCCTGATGACGCTCGGCGTCATCGACAGCCCGTTGCGGCTGCTGTTCGACGAGACCGGCGTGCTGATCGTGCTGGCGCAGGTCCAGATGCCGCTGATGGTGCTGCCGTTGCTGACCACCCTGCAGCGTATCGATCCCAACCTCGCGGACGCCTCGGCGGTGCTCGGCGCCGGGCGCTGGCGCACCCTGTGGAAAGTCATCCTGCCGCTGTCGGTCCCCGGCATGGTCGCCGGCTGCATCCTGGTCTACGCGGCCTGCGTAACGGCCTTCGTCACCCAGACCCTGATCGGCGGAGCGCGCAACATCTACATGCCGCTGTTCATCTTTCAGGAGTCGATGGACCTGCAGAACTGGCCGTTCGCCGCCGCGTTGTCGGTGGTGTTCATGATCTCGGTGCTGCTGGTGGTGGCGCTGCTGGTGAGCCTCGGGCGGGCCAGCAGGGCGCAGGCGGCCTGAAACGGAGAAGCCTGAGATGAACTGGCGTTTCGAACTCGACCGGTGGTCGTTCAGGATCGTTTTCGCAGCGATCGCTGCGGTCGGCATGTTCTTTCTGGTCTTCCCGACCATCGTGGTGCTGATCACCTCGCTCACGGCCTCGGAGTTCCTGCAGTTTCCGCCGAAAGAGTATTCGCTGCGCTGGTACTGGGAGCTCAAGGACGCCGTGCAGATCCGCGACGCCGCCACCAACAGCTTCGTCGTCGCCTTCGCGACGACTGTCGGCGCCATCGTGCTCGGCGTCAGCGGCGCGCTCGCCATCGCCCGCTCCAATGCCCGCTGGGCCAAGGGCCTCGACATGGCATTCATGTCGCCGTTGCTGCTGCCGCAGCTGGCCTACGGATTCGCGGCGCTGATGATGTTTTCGCTGGCCGGCGCGCGGCTGTCGATCTGGCTGCTGATCATCGGGCACATCGCGGTGTGCGTGCCGTTCGTGATCCGCACCACCATCGCCGCGCTGGCGCAGTTGTCGAACTCGCTGCTGGAGTCCTCCTACAGCCTCGGTGCCGGCAAGCTCTACACGTTTCGCCGCGTCACCTACCCGCTGATCCGCCCCGGCATCATGGCGGGCGCGTTCCTCGCGTTCATGTCCTCGTTCGACAACGTGCCGGTCTCGCTGTTTCTCACCGATCCGCAGATCGAGGTCCTGCCCATCCACCTGTGGCAGATCATCAACAACGAGCTCGACGCCCGCGCGGCCTCCGCCGCCGGGGTCCTGATCATCCTCACCGTGGTGCTGCTGGTGATCATGGAACGCCTGTCGGGCGTCACGCGCTACATGCGCTGAGGGTGGACGCAATGAGCAGGGCCGGCGGTATTTCCATTCACGCAATCGACGTCTCGCGCGGCGTGCCCGCCGCCGGCCTGCACGTGGCGCTGTATCGCCTGCAGGGCGCCGAGCGGCAGCTTCTCGCCGAGGGCGAGTGCGGCGCCGGCGGCGCGCTCGAGCACCCGGTGACGACGGGCGCCGGGGTCAGCGCCGGGATGTTCGAGGCGGTGTTCGAGATCGGCGCCTACTACCGGGCCCAACGGGTGGCGGTGCCCGACCCGGCGTTCGTCGAGAGCGCACCGTTCCGCTTCGGGATCGCCGCCGCGGAGCAACACTACCACCTGCCGCTCAAGTTCACCCCGTGGGGCTTCTCGCTGTTTCGCGGCGGGGCATGACACAACGGCTGATCGCATCGGGAGCAGCATGAACGAGCACAACGCCACCGAACCGCGACCGTCGCGGATGTCCGCCCGCGAGTTCGTCGCCCGATTCGGGCACGTCTACGAGCAATCCCCGTGGGTCGCCGAAGAGGCCGCGCGGCGCGGCCTCGACGACAGCGCCGATTCGCCCGACGGGCTGGCGGCGCTCATGAGCGCCGCGGTGGACGCCGCGCCCGAGGCCCGCAAGCTCGAGTTGCTGCGCGCGCACCCCGACCTGGCGGGCCGGCTCGCGCTGGCCGGCGAGATGACGGCGGACTCCGCCAGCGAGCAGTCCGCGGCCGGTCTCGACCAGTGCAGCGCCGAGGAACTCGCGCGCTTCCAGGACTACAATCGGCAGTACACGGCACGCTTCGGGTTCCCGTTCATCATCGCGGTGCGCGGGCTGGACCGCCGGCGCATCCTCGAGCGCTTCGCGCAACGCCTGCGCAACACCCGCGAAGCCGAGTTCGACGAGGCGCTGGCGCAGGTCAACCGGATCGCCCGGCTGCGGCTGGGTCAGCTGTTCGCCGGGCGCGGGAGCTGAGCGGCCGTCGAAGCGAGCCCGACCGCCACCACGGCGCAGAGGAGGATACGATGGCAACGCCGATTCACACGGTTATCCTGGGCGCGTCCTACGGCTCCCTGCTGGCCAGCAAGCTGTTGCTGGCGGGACACGCGGTCACCCTCGTGTGCCTGGCCAGCGAGGCCGATCTCATCAATGCCCGCGGCACGCGCGTGCGCCTCCCCGTTCGCGGTCGCGATCACCCGGTCGAACTCGACTCGCGCGAGTTGCCCGGCCGGCTCTCGGCGTCGACGCCCGCCGAGGTGGATCTCGACGGCGCGGATCTCGTCGCGCTGGCCATGCAGGAACCGCAGTACGCGGCGCCCGAGGTGCGCGCACTGCTCGAGCGCGTGAGCCGGGCCTCGTTGCCCTGCGTGTCGATCATGAACATGCCGCCGTTGGCCTACCTCGCGCGGATCCCCGGCCTCGACACGGCGCCGCTGCGCAAGTGCTACACGGAACCGGCGGTGTGGGACGCGTTCGATCCCGCGCTCGTCACGCTTGCGAGCCCCGACCCTCAGGCTTTCCGCCCGCCGCAGGAGCCGCTCAACGTGCTGCAGGTCGGCCTGCCCACCAACTTCAAGGTCGCGCGCTTCGAGGCACGGGCCCACGACGCACTGCTGCGCCGCCTGCAGGCGGACATCGAGGCGGCCCGCCTGGCGGACGGCCGGGGGGATATAGCGGTGCCGGTCAAGCTCAAGGTGCACGACTCGCTGTTCGTGCCACTCGCGAAATGGAGCATGCTGCTGACCGGCAACTACCGCTGCGTCGGCGAGACGGGCATGCGCTCCATTCACGACGCCGTGCACACGGACCTCGAACTGTCCCGGTCCGTCTACGAGTGGGTCGCCGGGGTATGCCGCTCGATCGGTGCCAGCGACGCCGACCTCGTGCCCTTCGACAAGTACGCGCGCGCCGCCGCGGGCCTCGGCAAGCCTTCGTCGGCAGCGCGCGCGCTGGCCGCCGGTGCGAAGAACGTCGAAAGGGTGGACTGCATCGTGCGCACCATCGCCGCCGCCAGGGGCATGAGCAACCCCACCGTCGACGCCACCGCGGCGCTGGTGGATGCCTGGCTGGAACGCAACCGCAATGCCGCGTGAAGCGCCCGGCGGCGGCGCGGGGGGCTGATCGCCCCGGTCAGGCGCGAGGGGGCGTGCCGGCGACGCTCAACGACGCCCGCAAGCGCTCGAAATCGGAGGTCGGCTCCCAGCCGAGCACGTCCCGGGCCTTGGCGGAGCTAAAGACCGACCCGCGAGGGTTGCGTTGGTAGAACCGCGGGTGGGCGATCTCGGGCAGGGCGCCGATGCGCCGGGCGTACCACGCCAGCGTGGGTTCGGGGCGCGAGGTGTCGGCGGCGCTCAGGAAGAACACGCCGTAGCGCAGCCCGTCGACTTCGAGCGCGGCGCGAAAGCCGCGGGCCACGTCTTCGGCCGTGACGTAATAGAACAGCCAGTGTCGATCGGGCGCGTCGACGAAGGCGACGTAGGCCGCCAGGGTCTCCGGCGCCACCACCGCCAGCGGCCGCAGGCAGATGACGTCCATCGCGGTGCCGCGCACGAACGCGAGCCCCATCTGTTCCATCACCAGCTTGCTGACGCTGTAGGCCTGCACCGGCCGGCACTCGTGGGTCTCGTCGACCGGCAGGGCGCGCGGCAGCCAGTCGGGGCGCATTTCCGACAGACCGCAGGCCGAGACGCTGGAGCACAGCACGACGCGGGCGACGCCGTTCTCGGCCGCCGCCTGCAGGACGTGCCAGGTGCCGAGCGTGTTGACGCGGATGTAGTCCTCGGGCGGGGCGTTCCAGTCGAAATCGAGCGCCGCGAGGTGCACGACCGCATCGGCACCGGCGGTGACGCGGCGCAGCGCATCGAGGTCCATGACGTCGGTCGCTACGTGCTCGGCCTCGGCGGGCCCGCCGAGCAGGTCGGCGTTGACCACGTCGAAGGACGGCGCCAGCTCGCGCAGCACGTAGCGCCCGACGCGCCCGGACCCCCCGGTCACGATTACCCGGGAGATCGCGGCCGCGCTCATCGACGTTTGCCGCCAGGGCTCGGCAGCACGGCACGCGCTCCCTGCAGCGCGCGGCCCGGGCCGCTCAGCCGCCCTGCTGCGGGCGCATGTCGCTGCGCTCGATGCCGGCCACCGCGACCGGGGCCTTCATCGCGTCGCGCCGGAAGGGCTCGCCGAGCTCCTGGTTCAGCACCACCTCGATGAACGTGGTGACGTTGGCGTTCATCTGCTCGTCGATCGCCGTGGCGAGCGCCTCGCTGAGGGCCTCCATGGTCTCGGCCTTGACGCCCTTGCAGCCGCAGGCCTCGGCGACCTTGGCGTACTCGACCCCGACGTTGAGCTCGGTGCCGACGAAGTTGTCCTCGTACCACAACGTGGTGTTGCGCTTCTCCGCACCCCACTGGTAGTTGCGGAAGATCACCATCGTGACCGGCGGCCAGTCGTTGCGACCGCAGGCCGTCATCTCGTTCATCGAGATGCCGAAGGCACCGTCGCCGGCGAACCCCACCACCGGCACGTCCGGGCGCCCGATCTTGGCCCCCAGGATCGACGGGAAGCCGTACCCGCACGGCCCGAACAGGCCCGGCGCAAGGTACTTGCGGCCTTCCTCGAAACTCGGGTAGGCATTGCCGATCGCGCAGTTGTTGCCGATGTCGGACGAGATGATCGCCTCCTTCGGCAACGCCTTCATGATCGCCCGCCACGCCTGGCGGGGCGACATCCGCTCCGGGTGCTCGTCGCGCGCGCGCTGGTTCCACGTCGTGCCCGGGTCGTCCTGCTCGTGGTCCATGGCGGCCAGCTCCTGCTGCCACGCCGCCTTGGTCTTCTCGATCAGGTCGCGGCGCGCCTGGCGATCGGTCTCCCCGGCCGAGTTGGGCAGCAGTTCCAGGATCTGCTCGGCCACCCGGCGCGCATCGCCCTGGATCGCCACGTCGACGTTCTTGGTCAGGCCGATGCGATCGGCGTTGATGTCGACCTGGATCACCCGTGCGCTCTTCGGCCAGTAGTCGATGCCGTAACCCGGCAGGGTCGAGAAAGGGTTCAGCCTGGTGCCGAGCGCCAGCACCACGTCGGCCCGCGAGATCAGTTCCATGGCCGCCTTGGAGCCGTTGTACCCCAACGGGCCCGCCGCCAGCGGGTGCGAGCCCGGAAAGGCGTCGTTGTGCTGGTAGTTGCAGCACACCGGCGCGTCGAGGCGCTCGGCCAGGTCGCGCGAGGCGTCGATGCCGCCGCTCAGCACCACGCCGGCCCCGTTCAGGATCACCGGGAAGCGGGCCTCCGCGAGCAGCCTGGCCGCTTCGCGGATCGCTGCCTCACCGCCGCGCGGGCGCTCCAGGCGTACCACCTGCGGCAACTCGATGTCGATCACCTGGGTCCAGTAGTCGCGCGGCACGTTGATCTGCGCCGGGGCCGAGCGGCGCTTGGCGTTCTGGATCACCCGGTTCAGCACCTCGGCGATGCGCGAGGGGTCGCGCACCTCCTCCTGGTAGCAG
>JBFJWO010000293.1:0-6799 GCA_041623575.1 Gammaproteobacteria bacterium | reverse complement strand
TCGCAGGGATTTCTTGGCAACGACATCTTCAGGGGTCATCAGTGAAAAGCACCAACACCGTCTGGCACCACGCCACCGTGACCCGCGCGCGCCGGGAGAAGCTGAACAACCACAAGTCCGTGATCCTGTGGTTCACCGGCCTGTCCGGGGCCGGCAAATCGACCCTCGCGCACGCGGTCGAGGAACGGCTGCACCAGATGGGCTGCCGCACGTTCGTGTTCGACGGCGACAACGTCCGTCACGGCCTGTGCGCCGACCTCGGCTTCAGCCACGACGATCGCACCGAGAACATCCGCCGTATCGGCGAGATGGTGAAGCTGTTCATGGAGAGCGGCGTGATTGCGCTCACCGCGTTCATTTCGCCGTTTCGCGAGGACCGCCAGCGGGTCCGCAGCCTGGTGCCGGAAGGCGACTTCCTGGAGATCTACTGCCGCTGCCCGATCGAGGTCTGCGAGGAGCGCGACGTCAAGGGGCTCTACCAGAAGGCCCGCGCCGGCCTGATCAAGGACTTCACCGGCGTCTCCTCGCCCTACGAGGAACCGGAGAACCCCGAACTCGTGGTGGAAACCAGCGAGCACGGCGTCGACGCCTGCGTGGACGAGATCATCGCCTTCCTGCGCCAGCGCCGCGACCTGCCCCAGCTACTGCGCGGTCACGAAGCCGCCTGAGCCGTCCCGGGGCGTGCGGCAACGCGCGCCCGCACAACCCCTGAGACCCAGCACGAGGCTGGCCAGCCCGCCCACCATCAACGCCAGCGTGCCCGGGACCGGCACGGTCACCGCGTCGTCCGGGTCGCCCGTCGGCGCCGCCACCAGCGGGCCGGTGTCCGGCGTCGGCACCGGCTGTACCCGCCATCCCCCGTCGCCGGTGAGCTCGATGCTGCCGCCGGGCGGCGCGCCAGGTACGCCGGCGGGCGGGATCAGGCCGCCCGCGACGGGCAACCCGTTGGCGTTGATCCCGCCGTAGAGGACGGCGAAGAAAGGCACGCTCGCGCGATCGATGTCGGCCGGCGGTAAGTCGAACAACGCCACCCCGTCCGCGGTGTCGCCACCGTTTTGCAGGTTCGGCGAGAAATCGACATTGATGTCGAAATCCCCGCCGCCGATCAGGAAATAGTCACCCGGCACGATCTCGCCGCCGAGTGCCAGCGTTCCGTAGGTAAAATCGGCGCCGCCGTAGCCGAGGCTCCACGTCGACAGATCGATCGTCAGCGGCCCCGGGTTGAACAGTTCCACCCACTCGCGCCCGCCGTCCGCACCGCGTGCGTCGTAGAAGACCTCGGAGATCACCAGGCCCTGGGGGAATGCCGGGCTCTGGCTCAGGACCGCACCCAGCGCCACACCGACCGTCCATGTCTGCTTGCTCATCGCTCGTCCCTCGAAAGTTCCGTTTTCGCAGGTTTAGGGGCCGGGGCGTCGCGTGCCGCCGCGGCCCGCCCGGACGGCCATCAGACCACGATCGCGCCCCGCCGTCGCTACGGCGGGCGGTCTACGCCGAAAGTCCTGCCCGGGCGTCAACGCCGCCCGGACACCGCGCTCAGCGCTTTTCGAGCACGTGCAGCTTGACGAAGCACCCCATGCAGATCAGCGCGATACCGCCGATGAACAACGTGATCGACTCGAAGCCGGCCAGATAGGGAAACCCGAGCGCCCGCGCGACGCCGGTCACGAGACAGACCACTATACCCAGCAGGCCTAGCGCGTTGGCGGCCATGGACAGTGTGGAAACGGGCATTGACGACCTCCCCGGTCTTGTTGGTGTGCAAAGCTTACTCGCGGCGCTGGCAAGTGTCGCCTGCCGCCGGCCGCTGCGCTCGCCGGTGCGACCGCTTCACTCCTGCGCGGCCCGCACGCGCGCCTTGCGCAACAGGTGCGGCACCAGCAGATGCAGGGGCATTCGCAGGTAGTGCGAGCGCAGGTACAGGAGCCACTGCCCGATGCCTGGCACGCGCCCGCCCGGGCGCAGCTCGCGCGGCAGGATCGCCGGTGCGACCAACCGCTCCATCACGGCCAGCACGGGACGGCTCGGAGCGCCCGCCCGTGCGGCTTGCGCAACCGCCGCGGGCACCGCGGTCTCGATCAGCCGCGGGGCGAAGTGCAGGGCGTAGAACAACGGGCGCAACAGGTCGAGTTCGCGCGCGCGCGGCACCAGCGCGCGCCAGAACCCCGCGTCCCCGCCGAAGTGCGCCAGCAGGTCGTGAAAGTCGACCAGGTCACGCAGACCGCTGTCGAAATCGCCGTCGTAGAACAGGTGCGTGGCGCAATGCAGGACCAGGTCGTGAGGCGCCAGCACGTGGAAGGGCTGGCCTGCGACCGGCCGGGCGGCGGCGAGCAGCTTCGAGGGGTCCGGGTGCAGCCGGGCGCTGAGCGGCAGGATCGAGCGATGGACGTCGACGAAGGTGCCGCGCAGCGCGTGGCGCAGGGGCGGCAGCTCGTGCATCCACTCGCGGTAGTAGCGCTGATCGTAAGGGTCGGTCTTGACCGCCTCCCAGCCGGCCGAGAGCAGCGCCGCCTCGACCGCCGGCAGCAGTTCCTCGGCGACCAGGAGATCGACGTCGGAGGCGAGCCGGCCGCGAGCGCTCGGCAGGCCGGCAGCGGCATAGGCCGCACCCTTGAGCAGCACGACGCGGGCCCCGGTGCCGGCCAGCGCCCGGGCGATCCGGTCGACTTCCCAATCCATCACCCGGCGGTGATTCTCCGCCACCACCCGCGCCGCTTGCAGGTGCTCACGGGCTCGCGCCGGCAGCGCGGCGCCGGCGTTGCTTTCCTCGACGATGTACGCGAGGCGGCCGAGCAGCCCCTGGTTGCGCAGCATCGGCACTGCCTCGTCCCACGCGGCCTCGCTCAGTATCTGCGCGGGTCGGGCGCCCAGCACGACGGCCAGGACGTCACGCATCGGCGCGCCCGCACACGGCCCCCCGAGCGCGACCCCGCGTCCTCGTTCGCGCGTCGGGATTACTTACAAAGGCGATCATTGCCGGCCCGGTTGCGGCCCCGGTTGTCGAACGCTAACTGGTTGTTAACCTTAGGGTAGTTTTTCGATGGCACCGTAATTGCTTCGGCTGGATGGGGGCAATGTTCCGAGCCGGCTTGAAATCCGGGCGGAACTCGCCCATATGCTAGTATTCAAACAAGTCACGAACGGTCGACGCAAGTAGGAACACATGTCGAACACCACCGGTAAAAAGGCCCCCGAACCGGCGTCCGAGAGGAACGGCGCGGCGTCGGAAGCACGCGTAGACTCCGCCGGCTCGCGCCGGCGATTCCTGCGCACGTCCGCAATCGCGGCGCCCGCCGTGTTCACCCTGCCGAGTTCGGCGGCAGCGATCAATTTCGGCAGTTTCGCCCAGTGCGTGCGCAACACCGAGATCCAGCCCGGCTACCTGCACACGGCGGCGGAGGACAACTGGGCGAGACAACCCGTACCGGCCGTGCACGTGGTCCCCAAGAGCATGGCCGAGCAGTTTCCGCCGGACCCGACCCAGGTGCAGATCCTGGTGCGCTACGGCACCCCGGAGGTCTACGTAGACGCCAACAATCAGCCGTGGCAGCGGCTGTTCACCGGCGAGTACCAGGGACCCTACTCCGCCGAACCCTATGTCGAAACGCAGCAGACCTCGCAGCGCTACACGGTGGCCTTCGTCACGGACGAGGGCGAGATCGTCGGCACCCACCCCAAGTTCGTCAACGAAGAGGGCGTGCACGCCGTCACCGGCTCGTGCTGGATCTCGCTGTTGCCGAGGCCCTGATTGACCGCAGCCGCCGGCGAGCGCTGGTGTGTGCGAGCGCCCACCGGGCGGTTCCTGTGGGAGCACCTCGACGAGGAGTCGGTGGTGTACGACACCCGCTCCGGTCAGACCCACCTGCTGAATGCACTGGCCGTCGAGGCCATGCTGCGCCTGCAGGCGGGAGATTTCTCCCTGCGGGCCCTGGCGGGCGAGCTCGCAACGCTGTGCGAAACGCCGGCGAACGACGCTTTTCGGGCCGACCTCGTCGCGCTGCTGAGACAACTGTCCGACCTCGGGCTCGTTGAACGCGTCGACGGCGAGCATTAGCGACCTTTCGCCGGGGGAAGTGGCCGCAGCGGCGCGCGCCGGCGCGCTGTGCTACCGGATCGGGCCCTTTCAGCTCACCTTGCGCTCGCGCCTGGCGCAGCCCGCCCGCCTCGTGCACCGGCTCTACGGCGACTGCGAGGTGCTCGAACCGTCGGGGCAGATCAACGACTTCCACCTGCAGTTGCGCCGCCCGCGCACCCTGCGCCGCTGGCTGCGCCCGCAGGTCGAGTTCGTCGCCGAGGGCGCCACGCCCTTCTCTCCGCTGCCCGTGGAAAGTGCCTTTCCGATGCTCGAATGGGGCCTCAACTGGTGTGTGGCCACCACCGCCCACCAGTTCCTGATGCTGCACGCCGCGGTGGTCGAGAAGAACGGCCGGGCCGTGCTGATGCCGGCCTTTCCCGGCTCGGGCAAGAGCACGCTGTGCGCGGCGCTGGTGCACAATGGCTGGCGACTGTTGTCGGACGAGTTCGGGCTGGTGCGCCCCGGGAGCTGCGAGTACGTGCCCTTCCCTCGCTGCATCCCGTTGAAGAACGAGTCCATCGACCTGATCCGTGGCTTCGCCCCACAGGCGGTGATGGGACCGACGTTCGTCAAGACCCGCAAGGGCGACGTCGCCCACGTCAAGCCGCCCGCCGAGAGCGTGCGCCGCGCCGACGAGACCGCCCGCGCGGCGTACGTGATCTTTCCGCGCTACCGCCCCGGGGAGACGGCGCGGCTGTTGCCCATCGCCCGCTCCCGCGCCTTCATGAAGTTGTGCACCAACTCGTTCAACTACGAGATCATGGGCGCCGCGGGATTCACGACCGTCGCCGGGCTGATCCGCGCGAGCGAGTGCCGGTTGTGCCATTTCAGCGACCTCGACGAGGTGTTGCGCTTGTTCGATACGCTGGCATGACGGTCACCGATCCGGGGCACCGCCCGTGAAACGCCAGCTGGCGCTGTTCGCGCTCGGCCTCGCCTTCGGTGCGGGATTCCTGGCGCTGGCACTGCGCGACACCGACAGCGAGCAGATCTTCACGGCGCTGGGCCGCGCCGACTGGTGGCTCACGCTGCCTTTCCTGCTCGCGCTGTTCCTGTTCTACTGGGTCAAGACCTGGCGCTGGCGGATCCTGCTCGGGCCTTCGCTGGCAACGCGCACCGCCACGCTGTTCCCCGCCGTGATGATCGGCTACGCCGGCAGCACCGTGCTGCCCATGCAACTGGGCGAAGTCCTGCGCATCTACGTGACCAGCCGCCGGCACGACCTGGCGGCGAGCACGGTGCTTGCCACCATCGCGCTCGAACGTATCTTCGACCTGCTGACCATCCTCGTGCTGCTGGGCGTCACCCTGCTGTTCGAGAACACCGCCGCTCCGGTGCTGCGCGAGGCGGGCTACGTCGTCGCGGCGATCGCCTTGACCGCGGTCGCCTTCACGACCCTCATCATCGGCTGGAGCCGGCAGTTCCTGGCGCTTGCCGGGCGCCTCGCGGGTGTGCTGCCCGAGGCGATCAGGGAGCGCGTGATGGGCCAGGTGCGTGCCGGCACGGCGACGCTCGCCACCATGCGCGACCCGCGGTTGCTGGCGGCGGTCAGCGCCACTTCGTTTCTGCAGTGGGTGTTCATGTGGCTGTGCTGCTACCTGAGCCTCGCCGCGTTCGACCTCGACGTGCCGATCTCCGCGGCCTACGTGGTGCTGTCGACCACGATCGTCGCGGTGACGTTTCCCTCCAGCCCGGGGTTCGTCGGCAACATCCAGTTCGCCTACACGCTGGCCCTGACCGCCTACGGCGTGTCCGCACCGCAAGCCTTCGCCGCCTCGGTGTACTACCACACGCTGGCTTACCTGTCGGTGCTGATCGTCGGCGGTTACTGTTTTCTCGCGAGCGGCTATTCGCTGCGCCAGTTGCGAGCCGCGGGTGCCCAGACGGCAGGCGGACTCTCCGAGCGCTGAGCGCGCCCCCTGCACAGCGGCGAGCGAGCACCGGTTGCGTCGCGACGACGGTGTTCGCTAGTAACCGAGGCGTGCAGCGACGTCGGCGGTCTCCTCGCGAATCACCGCGGTGTCCTCGTCGCAGAACGGCCAGCGGTAGTAGTCGGGCAGGCTAAGGCGATCGGCGAACGCCGCGATCGTCGCCGGCGGGGCCTCCAGTTCGCAGTGCGCCAGGATCTGCTCGATGCTGGCGGCCGGCGAGCCGCAGAGGTCCTCGTAACGGACCACGCGGCAGGCTGCAGACAGTGCGGCGTCGGCCTGTATCGCGTCCAGTACGAAGCCGTAGATCGAACTCCAGTAGCGCGCCCAGCCCCGCACCTCCTCGCCCGACGCCCACAACTGCTCGATCTCCGCCGTGCGCCCGCCGGGGCCGGTGTTGATGGGGCAGCGATCGGGACCGAACTCGAAGTGCCCGACGTGGCGCAGGTGCTTGCGACCGCGCTCGTTACCGTCGAGCGCCGAGCAGAACAGCCGGTGCTGCTTCATCAGCGAGGCGATGTGCGCACCGGGTTCGCGCACCGGCACCACGAAACGGGCATCCGGGAACAGGCGCTGGAGATAGGCGAGGCGAGCGACGTTGTAGTTGCCCTTGGAGGCGTAGCGGGTGCCCGCGCGCAAAGCCAGCAGCTTGCGCACGTGATCGACGTAGAACCGGTCGAACGCGAGGTTGGTATCGTCGGCGCCCAGCACGTTGCTCACGCGCGGATCGTGAAGGTGGGCGAAGAACGCCATCCACAGCGCCTCCTCCATCGCCTCGGGGCTGTCGGGGGTGACC
>JBFJWO010000292.1:0-6819 GCA_041623575.1 Gammaproteobacteria bacterium | reverse complement strand
CGCGCGGAATGTGCCTTGCCCTTGAAGGCGAACGAGGACGTGCGCGCCGCCACCCTGAGGTCGCGCACGCCGGAGAGTTTCTGCAGCAGGGTGTCGGCGAGGCCGTCGGAGAAATACTCCTGCGCCGGGTCGGCGGACAGGTTGGCGAAAGGCAGGACCGCGATGGAGCGGCGGTCTCGCGGGGCGCTCCGGTCGCTCTGCGTGGGTGCCGGGACCTGCGACGGGCGTGCCGCCGGCGCTGGCGCGGGTGCTTCGGGCCGAAGGGGACCGGCGAGGAACACCCAGGCGGCCGCGGCGAGTGCCGCGAGCGACACCGCCATGGCCGCGAGCGGCCAGACGCGGGCGAAACGCGGGGCGGGCGGAGACGTCGCCGGGGCGTGGTGACTGTCGGCCGCTACGCCGTTCGGCCCCGTACTGCCGCCGTTTCCCGCACCGGGTGTCGCCGCTGCGCGCGGGGCAGTGTCTTCATCGAGACCGGCACGGATCGCCCGCAGGTCGCTCAGCAGCCGCGATGCAGAGTCGTAGCGGTCCTGGCGCTCCTTGGCGAGCAGGCGGGCGATCAGGGCTTCGACCTGCGCCGGCACCGTGGGTAGCAGCGAGGACAGGGCCTGCGGTTCCTCGTTCAACACCGCGTGCATGATCGAGTGCGCGTGCTCGCCGTGAAACGCACGCCGACCGGTCAGCATCTCGTAGAGCACGACGCCCAGCGACCACAGGTCGGCGCGTTCGTCGAGCGTTTCGCCCCGCAACTGCTCGGGCGCCATGTAGGAAAAAGTGCCGAGAGTCGCCCCGGTGGCGGTGAGTTGAACGTCGGCGAGCTTGGCGATGCCGAAGTCGATCAGCTTGACCGTGCCGTCGCGCGTGACGATGACGTTGGCGGGCTTTATGTCGCGGTGCAGGATACCCGCGGTGTGCGCCGCGCGCAGCCCCTCGGCGATCTGGGCGGCGACATCCAGCGCCTCTGCGACCGGCAGCGCGCCGGCGTGCTCGAGCCTCGCTTCCAGCGTCTGCCCCTTGTACAGCGCCATCGCGATGTAGACGTCGCCATCGCCGCTGTCGCCGATGTCGAAAACGGTGCAGATATTGGGGTGGTCGATGCGCGAGGCGGCCCGGGCTTCCACCAGCAGCCGCGCCCGCGCCCCGTCACTGGCGGTCAGGTGCGGCGCCAGCACTTTGAGCGCAACCGCGCGCTCGAGCCGCGTGTCGTGCGCTTCGTACACCACGCTCATGCCGCCCGCGCCGAGGAAGTCGACGATGCGGTACGGGCCGAGCCGGTGTCCGGCCGGCAGGCGCATCAGCGTCGGCAGGATAGCGTCCCCGTCGAACAGCCCTTCGACCTCGCCGTGCGCTTCGAGCAACGCTTCGACTTCGTTCAGCAGTCCCGTGTCGTCGCCGCATTCGGCGCGCAGGAACTGCCTGCGATTGGCCGGAGGCTGGGTCACCGCCGCGTCGAACAGTGCCTGTACTCGGTGCCAGTGGCGGTGGTCCATGGTCTGGGTGGGTGCTCCCCGTGTGCACTCGGCGGTCCAACAATAGCGTTGTTGAGGCACGCTCTGCCAGTCGGGGCGCCTGCCGCGCGGTCCTCGCAGGCGTCGACTTTCGCTGCCGCCGGGCCAGGGGTCGGGGTGGGGCAAGCGCGCGCCTGCATCGAACTGCAGGTACACGGTCCGAGTTCGCCGGCGCAGACTCGAATCGATCGCGAAGGGGGTTCTGCCGCCTTGTCCCCGGACGCAAGGCAGGCGGCCTGCACTTCGCTTATCCACCTGCTGGGTACGTTGACGATGGCGCTCTGCGCATCGCTCCCGCTCGCCTGACCCCGGCGCGTTTCCTCCCTGGCTGATCGCCGCGCGCTCGGGGTGGGCGGCGAACGGCGTCGCATTGAACAATACCAGGGGGCACGGCATGATACGCGCCAGGATCCGGCTGCCCGGTGCCGCCGGCGTTGCGGTCGCTGGGTACGGTGCGATGGCGGCGTCGAGATCGTGTGCCGTCCCACCGACCGTGCCCCGTCCGCGACAACGACAACAGACCTGCGATCCCACCGGAGCCGCCATGGCAAGCATCACCCTGAAAGACCTGCGCAAGACCTACGACACCACCGAGGCGGTGCGCGGCATCGACCTGGAGGTCCCGCACAACGAGTTCCTGGTGCTGGTCGGGCCGTCGGGCTGCGGCAAGAGCACCACGCTCAGGATGATCGCCGGGCTCGAGGAGATCACCGGCGGCGAAGTCAGAATCGGCGAGCGCGTGGTCAACCGCATCCCGCCGAAAGACCGCGACATCGCCATGGTGTTCCAGAACTACGCGCTGTACCCGCACATGACGGTGTTCCAGAACATGTCCTTCGGGCTGCGGCTGCGCCGGGTGCCCAAAGAGACCATCGAGCAACGGGTCCGGCAGGCGGCGGAGATCCTGAACATCTCCGAGCTGCTGAAACGCCGCCCGAAGCAGCTCTCGGGCGGCCAGCGCCAGCGCGTGGCGATGGGGCGCGCCATCGTGCGCAACCCCCAGGCGTTCCTGTTCGACGAGCCGCTGTCGAACCTCGACGCCAAGCTGCGGGTGCAGATGCGCACCGAGATCAAGAAGATCCACCTGCGCATGCGCACCACCGTGGTGTATGTCACGCACGACCAGGTCGAGGCGATGACCCTCGCCGATCGCATCGTGGTGATGAACGCCGGCGAGATCGAGCAGGTGGCCTCGCCGCAGGAGATGTACGAGAACCCGGCGACCCGTTTCGTGGCCGGCTTCATCGGTTCTCCGGCGATGAACTTCGTGCCCTGCGCGGTGGTCGAGAACGGCGCGGGCCTGGGGATCCGGCTCGGCGAGGCGCACACGCTGCGCGTGCCGGGCGAGCGCTGGGAGCGCTACCGGCCGTTCGTCGGGCGCGAGATGCTGTTCGGCATCCGCCCCGAGCACGTCACCGAGCGGCGCGTGCACACGGGTGAGGCGCAGGTGGACTTCGAGGAGGAGGTCCGCGTGCTCGAACCCATGGGCATGGACACCATGACCTTCCTGGAACTCAACGGCGAGGAGGTCTGCGCGCGCTCCTCACCGGATGCCGTGCGCCCGGTCGGCGAAAAGATGGCGTTCACCATCGACATGGCGCGCATGCACCTGATCGACCCGCAGACCGAGGACGTGGTCTGAGCCGAGGGCGCGGGCCGGGCTAGGTGCGGTGCACCAGCCTGGTGGCGTCGCGCTCGTAACCGCGTTTCCACAGGCCCTCGAGCAGCCGCCCGTCGGCGGCCAACTCGGCTCGGCGGGCACGCTGGTCGGCTTTCGCGCGCGCATCGACCGCCTCGGGGGAGCAGATCGCGGCGAGGCGGGCGCGCAGCGACGCTATCGTGGCGGCGTGCGCCCGCGCCTGTTCCACACCGGCGGCGAGATCGTTCATCTCGTGCGGGTCGTCCAGCAGGTCGAACAGCATCGGGCGCTCGCCGACGCACTCGACCAGCTTGTAGCGGCCGCTGCACAGGGCGAACACGCTGGCGTTGTAGCCCGCGCCGTGGTACTCGCACAGCGCAAGCTCGGGCCGCGGCGCAGCGGGCGCACCGCGCAGCAATGCCAGCAACGAGGTTCCCCGCGCGAACACGGCCGGCGGTGCCCCGCTCGCTTCGCACACCGTCGGCAGGATGTCCATGGCCGACACGACCGTGTGCTCGACGGTGCCGGCGCCGATGCCGGGGCCGCGCACGATCAGCGGGATGCGGATCGAGCCGTCGTACATGGCGCCGTGATCGAAGTTGCGGTGCTCGCCCACGGTTCCACCGTGATCGGCGGCGTAGACCGTGAGCGTCGATTGCGCCTGGCCGCTGGCCGCCAGCGCGTCGAGCACCTTGCCGACGTGCAGGTCGAGCACTTCGCACGAACCGAGATAGCCGACCAGCGCGTTCACGGTGTCGTCGGGCGACATCAGTTCGCCCAGGTGGTGGCGCGCGTAGGTGCGGTGAAACGGGTGCAGGTGCGAGAAGTCCTCGGTGAAGCGCTCGTCGAGGTCTTCGAAGCGCACCCGCGATGCGTAGTGATCCCACAGCGCGCGGGGCGGTTGCCACGGCCGGTGCAGGTCGTTGAAGTTCACGATCAGCACCCACGGGCGCGCGTCGTTGCCGGAGGCCTCGTGCAGCCAGCGAGTCGCGGCCTGCGCCACGGCGGCATCGCTGGCGTACGCCGCCAGCGAATCGGCCGGGCCGCTCGCGCGGTGCTTGGCGAGCGAATCGCGGCGCGGCAGGATCTCCTGCTCGCGAAACAGCGACGTGATGTCGATGTTCTCGCGGTGCGTGGCGAGATGCGTTTCCTCGATGCCGTGCTCGGCACCCGGTTCGAAGTCGAGCTTGCCGATGGTCGCCAGGCGCACGCCGTGGGCGGCGAAATGGTGCCCGAACCCGCGCGGTACGCCGGTGTAGGGAAACGCGTTGTCCCAGGTCCCGATCTCGTGCGTGTAGCGACCGGTGATCATCGCCGCGCGCGTGGAGGCGCAGATGGGGCTCTGGCAGTAGGCCCGCGCGAAGCGCATGCCCGCGGCGGCGAGCCGGTCGATGTTGGGGGTGCGCGCGAGGGCGTGTCCGTAACAGCCGGTGTACTCCGGGTTGTGCTGGTCGCTGAGGATGTAGAGAACGTTCAAGGCCGACTCCGTGTCGCTGGCGGTCATTGAAGCGCAACCGGGCCGGTGATGGAAGCGCCGCGCGCTGGCCGGCCCTTGCCGCCATGGTGCACACTGCGGGCCTTCATGTGCTTCGCGGAGGGCCTGGCCGATGAGGATCACGGGGATAGACACCTTTCTGATGCACGCGGGCAATCCGCCGTCCGACGCCATCGCCACCACCCCGACCACCGCGAGCGGCAACGTGTGGAGCGCCCGCAACTGGCTGTTCGTCAAGGTGCGCACCGATGCCGGGCTCGACGGGATCGGCGAGTGCAGCGGCTGGCCGCGCGTCATCGAGACCGCGGTGCACGACCTGGCGCGCATCCTCGTCGGCGAGGACGCGACCCACATCGAGCGGCTGTGGAGCCGCATGCAGGTCGCGATGATGGGTCACGGCATGCTCGGCACGGTCGGCGCGGGCGCGATGACCGGCATCGACATGGCCCTGTGGGACCTCAAGGGCAAGGCGCTGGACACCCCGGTCTGGAATCTCCTCGGCGGCAAGGTGCGCGAGCGTATCCGCGTGTACGGTCACGCCAGCACGGCGGAGCGGGCCCTCGACCTGCGCGAGCGGGGCTACACGGCGGTCAAGACGGGCGGCGTTGCCGACCCGATCGCGCGGGTCGCGGCGATCCGCGAAGCCGTCGGGGAGGAGATGGACATCATGGTCGACGCGCACGGCCCGCCGTGGATGACGGCCAAGGACGCGATCATCGTCGGGCGGGCGCTGGAACCGTTCCGGCTGCTGTTCTACGAGGACCCGGTGGCGCCGGAAAACGTCAACGGGCTGGCGCGGGTGCAGGACGCGGTCGACATTCCCATCGCCGCGGGCGAGCGACTCGCGACCCTGTGGGGTGAGCGCGACCTGATCGAGCGCGAGATCGTCGACGTCATCCAGCCCGACACCGGGCGCGCCGGCGGCATCACCCAGATGCGCAAGATCGCCGCGCTCGCCGAGGCGCATTTCATCTCGATGGCGCCGCACTCGGGCTCGCTCGGCCCGGTCGGCGAGTACGCCGCCCTGCACCTGCTCGCCGCGATCCCGAACGCGCTCATCCTGGAGCGCGTGGAAGACGACGTGCCGGTACGCTACCAGGTGATCGACCCGTCGCCGCAGGTCGTCGACGGCCACATCGCGGTGCCGGACCGTCCCGGCCTCGGCGTCGACATCGACGAGGACGTGGTGGCCGCGCACCCCAGTCGCGGCAACCTGTCGGTGCCCGGCGACCCGGACGACGGCGCCTACGCACCGGGCACGTGGCACGAGCACGTCTACGTCCAGAGTCGTTTGCGCCGCGCCCGGACGATGCGGCGCCGGGATCGTTGAGTCGCGGGGGCCTGCGCGAATCCGTCGACCTGCCGCCGGTGGCGGTTGCCGGCGGTGCCCGAGCGCGCACCGCGACCGGTTCCGCAGGTCGCAACGAGTGCGGCGGGATCAGCGGTGCGACGTGATACCGCCGCGGGTGCGCGGGTATTCGCCGTGCTCGCGGTAGGCGGCGTGGAAGGCGGCCACCTTGTCCTCGTCGACCTGCACTCCCAGCCCCGGGCCGTCGATCGCTCCCCAGGTCGGCCCCGAGGCGATCGGCAGCCGCTCGTGCAACACGTCGTCGGCGAGCAACTGCGCGGTCTGCTGGTGGCCGTCGGTCGCGTTCGGCAACACCAGCAGCAGGTGCTGCATCGCCGCCGCACAGACGCCCAGTTCGCCCCAGGTGTGCTTGCAGACCTGCTGGCCGAGGCGCTCGGCGTACCAGGCGAGCGCCTGTACGCGACGCAGGCTGCCGACGTCGTACGGGCTGAGGCACAGCACGTCGGCGCAGCGCGCGCTGACGATCGCGAAAGCCTGGTCCTCGCCTCGCAGCCCTTCGTCGGCACACAGCGCCACCGGCACGGCGCGTTTGAGTTCGCGCATCACCGCGGGCGGGTGGTGCACGACCGGGCCTTCGACGAAATCCAGCCCGAAGCGGCCATGCCAGCGCTCGATCAGGCGCCGGGCCGTCGCCGGCGCCCAGGACTGGTTCGCATCGATGCGGATTCGCCCGTGCGTGCCGATAGTCTCGCGCACCAGCCCCAGGCGTTGCTCGTCGAGCGCTTCGTCCTCGCCGACCTTCAGGTAGAACACCGTGTAGCCGGCGGCGACGCCCTCGCGGCATTGCTCGGCGAGGCCTTCGTCGGTG
>JBFJWO010000291.1:0-6849 GCA_041623575.1 Gammaproteobacteria bacterium | reverse complement strand
TGGCGGGCGACCCGCGCGGCCCGCGTCTCGGCGTCGAGCTCGTCCCAGGCGGATTGCCACGCGCACAGGGTGGCCGGGCCGTAGGTCTCGGTGAGGCCGTAGAGGTGCACCACGTGAAAGCCGATCTCCTGCATGCGGCGGATCACCGCGCTCGGCGGCGCCGCGCCGCCGGTGGCGACTTCCACGGTGTGGTCAAACGCCCGGCGCACGCCGGGCGGGGCGTTGATCAGCATGTTCAGCACGATCGGCGCGCCGCACAGGTGCGTCACGCCGTGCTCGGCGATCGCGGGAAAGATCAGCGCCGGGTCGACCGCGCGCAGGCACACGTGCGTGCCGCCCGCCGCAGTGACCGCCCACGTGTAGGTCCAGCCGTTGCAGTGGAACATCGGCAGCGTCCACAGGTAGACGCTGCGCGGGTCGAGGCCGAAGGCGAGCGCGTTGCCCAGTGCGTTGAGGTAGGCGCCGCGGTGGTGGTAGACGACGCCCTTGGGGTTGCCGGTGGTGCCGGAGGTGTAGTTGAGCGAGATCGCTTGCCACTCCTCGCCCGGGGGCGTCCACGCGAACCCGGGGTCGGCGCCGGCCAGCCAGCGCTCGTACTCGACCTCGCCCAGCGCGGGCCCGCTCTCGTGACCGGGGTTGTCGATGTCGATCACCCGCGGCGGGTCGGCCATGCCGGCGAGGGCCTCGCCCACCACGGCGCTGAAAATACGATCGGCGAGCAGTACCCGCGTTTCGGCGTGCTCGAGGATGAAGCGTATGGTGGCGGCGTCGAGGCGGGTGTTGAGCGCGTTCGTCACCGCGCCGGTCATCGGGATCCCGTAGTGCGCTTCGAGCAGCGCCGGCGAGTTCGGCGCGATGATCGACACCGTGTCGCCGACACCGATGCCCAGCGCGTCGAGCGCCCCGGCGAGGCGGACACAGCGCGCATGGAACTCGCGGTAGCTGAAACGCCGCTCGCCGTCGATGACCGCGGTCTTGTCGGGGTACACGGCCGCCGATCGCGCCAGGAAACTGAGCGGCGAGAGCGGGGTGTAGTTGGCGCGGTTGCGCCCCAGGTCCTGGTCGTAGCTGTTCATGGATGTCCGCGCGCCGGGTTGACGCCGGATTCTGTCGGATTCGCCCGCCATTCGCAAAACGGTCCGTTTCCGCGCAACCCGAAAATCAGTATGGTAGCTACCGGCTACACGGCGGAGGGCGTCGAAGTTGACCGAGGAACTGTTTCGGGAGGACGCGTACCTGCGCGAATGCGAGGCACGCGTCGTCGCCGTGCGCGAGGACGGCGTGGTACTCGATCGGACGGTCTTCTACCCGCTCGGCGGCGGGCAGCCGGGCGACACCGGCCAGCTGCTGCTCGGCGACGGCAGTGCCGTGCCGGTGACGGACACGCGCAAGGATCGTGACAGCGGCGAGATCGTGCACCTCACCGCCGGGCCGCCGCCGGCGCTTGCCGAGGGTGCGGCGCTGCGCGCGGTGATCGACTGGGAGCGGCGCCACCGGCTGATGCGCATGCACAGCTGCATGCACCTGTTGTGCGCGGTCATTCCGCACGGCGTCACCGGCGGGTCGATCAGCGACGGGCGCGGGCGCCTCGACTTCGACATGCAGGAGACCCTCGACCGCGAGCAGGTCACGGCGGCGCTCAACCGGCTGATCGAGGCCGACCATCCCAGCCGCCTGCGCTGGATCGGCGACGACGAGCTGGCGAGCAATCCGGAGCTGGTTCGCACCATGTCGGTCCAGCCGCCGAGCGGCACGGGAAGGGTGCGGCTGGTGCATTTCGAGGGCGTGGACCTGCAGCCCTGCGGCGGCACGCACGTTGCCTCGAGCGGCGAGATCGGGCCGGTGCGGGTGGAGAAGATCGAAAAGAAGGGCAAGCACAACCGGCGGGTGGCCGTCGTGTTCGCCGATTGAGACCGGCGGCGTGCGCGACTCGATACTCCTGATCCACCACGCGCGACCCACCCACACCGATTCGGCCAGCACGCTGCTGGCCGCCCGGGGCTGGCGGCTTCACGACGTCTGCCCGGCCGCCGGCGAGGCGCTGCCGGACGCGGGCGACGAGCGGTTCGCCGGGGTGATCGTGTTCGGCGGCCTGCAGAGCGCCAACGACGTCGGGACGGGCTCGCCGATCCCGGCCGAACTGGCCTGGATCGAGCGCTGGCTGGCGGGCGGGCGGCCCTATTTCGGCATCTGCCTGGGCGGCCAGCTGCTGGCGCGGGTGCTGGGCGCGCGTGTCGAGCGCCACCCGCGCGGCCTGCACGAAATCGGCTATACCCGCGTCGCCCCGGCGGTGCCCGCCTCGCCGTTCCTGGACGCGCCGACCCGCTTCTACCAGTGGCACAACGAGGGGTTCGAGGTACCCGGCGGGGCGCAGGCGCTGGCCGGCGGGGAGACCTTCCCCAACCAGGCGTTCCGCTACGCGAACGCCTGGGCGACGCAGTTCCACCCCGAGGTCACGGCCGCGATGCTGGAGCACTGGTTACACAGCGAGGGCGAACGACTCGACGCCTGCCCGGGCGCGCACCCGCCCCAACGTCAACGCGCAGACGCCGGGCGCTACAACGCCGGGATGGTCCGCTGGCTGGACGCGTTCCTGCACGAGTGGGTGGGCCGCCCGGCCGTCGCAGCGTAGCGAGCGTCGGCGCGCGGCCGGCCTCCTCAACGCCCTCGATCGTCGAGCAGCCGGGCTGCGCCCAGCAGCGCCGGGTGGCGCGCCAGGATCACGTACGTCGCAATGCCGGACAGGTAGCCGGTCATACGCCCTTTCTGCTCGAAACGCTCGCGGAACGCCGTCCCGTCGAGGAACGTGCCGATCTTCGGCACGATGCCGCCGCCGAGATAGACGCCGCCGCGGGCGCCCAGGGTCAGCGCCAGGTTGCCGGCCGCCGTGCCCAGCATGGCGCAGAAGGTCTCCAGCGCTTCGCGGCAGCGCGGGTCGCTGCCGTCGGTCGCGTGCGCCGACACCTCGGCCGGGCTGAGCGCGCGCGCTTGCGCACCGTCCAGGCGGGCCAGCGCCTGGTAGACGTTGACCAGCCCGGCGCCGGAGATCACCCGCTCGGCGGACACGTGGGCGAAACGCTCGCGCAGCACTTGCAGGATGTCGGCCTCGCGCTGGCTCGCCGGGCTGAACGTGACATGGCCGCCTTCGCTGTGCAGGGCGACCCAGTGGCCGGGCGCGCACGCGATCAGGCCCGACACGCCGAGTCCGGTGCCGGGCCCGAGTACCGCGGCCGGCGCGTTCTCGAGGGCGCTGCCGCCGCCGACCTGGCGCCGTTCCCCGGGGGCGAGGGCGAGGGTCGACAACGCGAGCGCGGTGAAGTCGTTCACCACTTCCAGGCGTTCGAGCCGGAGCTGCGTGCGCGCCTGCTCGACGGAGAAGGCCCAGGGGCTGTTGGTGAACGCGACGTGGTCTCCGGTGACCGCGGTGGCCACTGCGATGGCGGCCTGCCGGGGGCGCGGGCCGCCCACTTGCACCAGGTAGCTCTCCACCGCGTCGGCGAGGCCGGCGAACTCCGCGCAGATCAGGACGCGTTCGTCGCGAGGCCGCGCTTCGGTCGCGTCGAACAGGGCGAAACGGGCATGCGTGCCTCCGATGTCGGCCAGCAGGCTCGGGTCCTTCATCGGGCGTGCCCCGTGGTGCCGGGGAATCGGGCGCACCCCGGCGGCTGGCGACGGGTCTTGGTCAGGTCGGGCACGACGGGCTCCTCGGACGGGTCGCGCTATTTAACCGCATCGCCGCGCCCGTCGCATCCTGCGCCGCGACGGCGCAGCCTCGACGCCACCCGGTTTTTACACCATGATTCGCGGCTGCGGCGCGCACTGAACGAGAGCACCATGAGCAGCACAGGCGGGACAGCGGCCGGCGGTCGTCGCGGAGGGCGCCGCGGAAACCGCATGCAGGAACGCCGCGCGGCGGGCGTGGAGCAACGTCCGTGGCAACAACCGCGCCGTGGTTACGCACCCGTCGAGGTGTTACCGCCCGCCGCACTCGAGCGTATCCACGACACGTCGCTCGAGATCCTCGAAGACCTCGGCATCGAGATGCTGTTGCCCGAAGCGCGCGAGATCTGCCGGCGTGCCGGGGCACGTATCGGCGACGACGGCGTGCGCGTGCACCTCGATCGCGGACTGGTCATGGAGGCGTTGTCGAACGCCCCCGTGCAATTCACGCTGCACGCGCGCAACCCGCAACGCAACCTGGTGATGGGCGGGGACTACGTCGCCTACACGATGGTCGCGAGCGCCCCCAACGTCAGCGACTTCGCCCGCGGGCGGCGCACGGGCAACCAGGCGGACTTTCGCGACCTGCTGCGCCTGTCGCAGGCGCTGAACACCGTGCACCTGCAGGGCGGTTACCCGGTGGAACCGGTGGATCTGCACGCGTCGATCCGCCACCTCGAGTGCCTGCGCGATTGCGTCACCCTGACCGACAAGGGCTTTCACGCGTACTCGCTCGGCCCGGAACGCAATCGCGATGCGCTGGAGATCGTGCGCATCGCCCGCGGCGTCAGCCGCGAGCAACTGGAGCGCGAACCGAGCCTGTTCACCATCATCAACGCCAACTCGCCGTTGCGCCTCGACGTTCCGATGCTGCACGGCATCCTCGAGATGGCGCGTGCCAACCAGGTCGTGGTGCTGACGCCATTCACGCTTGCCGGGGCGATGGCGCCGGTGACCCTGGCCGGCGCGCTGGCCCAGCAGAACGCCGAGGCGCTGGCGGGGCTGGCGCTGGCGCAACTCGTGCGCCCGGGGGCGCCGGTGGTCTACGGCGGGTTCACTTCCAACGTGGACATGAAGACGGGGGCGCCCGCGTTCGGCACGCCGGAGTACGTGCTGGCCGCGCAGGCCGGCGGTCAGCTCGCGCGCCGCTACGGTCTGCCGTACCGTTCCTCCAACGTCAACGCCGCCAACACGCTCGACGCCCAGGCGGCCTACGAGTCGTCCATGTCGCTGTGGGGCGCGGTGCTCGGCGGGGCGAACATGGTGATGCACGCCGCCGGCTGGCTCGAAGGCGGGCTGTGCGCGTCGTTCGAGAAGGCGGTGCTCGACGCCGATCTGCTGCAGATGATGAGCGCCTATCTCGACGGCCTGGTGGTGGACGAGGAAACGCTGGCACTGGAGGCCATGCGCGAGGTCGGCCCGGGCGGGCACTACTTCGGCACCGCGCACACGCAGGCCCGTTACCAGAGCGCGTTCTACGCGCCGTTGCTGTCGGACTGGCGCAACTTCGAGAGCTGGCGCGAAGCGGGCTCGCCGACGGTGGTGGAGCGCTCGCAGGAGGTGTTGCGCAAGCTGCTCGCGGACTACGAGCAGCCGCCGCTCGACCCCGCCATCGGCGAGGAACTCGACGCCTTCGTCGCCCGGCGGATCGCCGAGGGCGGCGCGCCCACGGATTTCTGAGGCGCGACCTCTCCTCCTTCGCCCGCCCCGGTCCTGCCTAGCCGCGGGTGCCCGCCGGCGTCGCCAGCGGGTGTACCGGCCCGGCCCGCGCGCGCAGCGCGTAGCGCCACACGAGTTCCCGGTAGCTCAAAGCGGGACGCTCGCCGTGCGCCACGGCGGGCAAGCGGTACCACGGCACCGCCGGACAGGCGTGATGAGCGACGTGGTGGTTGTTGTTGAGATAGAGCAAGGCCATCCACGGGCTGCCGTGCACGTTGACCGTGCGTCGCGTGGGGTCCGGGTCGGGTCGGTGCTCGGCGTAGGAGCGCACCAGCGTCAGGCCGAGGCCGGGCCAGGCGAACGCCGCCAGGTACAGCCACCAGGGCAGGCCGCAGACCCAGCCGGTCCAGGTCAGCACCAGCGCCACGCCGCCGGCGTGCACCAGCCACACGCGGCGCACTCGCCGTTCGTGCCAGTGCCGCGCCGCGCCATGCCAGGCTGCGGCGACCGTCAGCCACGGTCCGAGCAGCACCCGACCGGCGAGCGTCGCGTTGATTCCCAGCAGCCAACGCCGCAACCGCCCGGCGCCGTTCCAGTCGCCGTGGCTGACGAAAGCCGACTCCGGGTCCAGGCCCGGAACGGTGAGGTCCGGGGTGCGGTGGTGGGCGAGGTGCGTGCGGCGGTAGACCTCGAAAGGCAGCCAAAGGCCCAGGGGCGGCCAGGCGAGTGCGCGGTTTAGGCGAGCCCAACGGGTGGGGTGTCCGTGCACGACCTCGTGCTGCAGCGACCCGTGCCAGCAGACCAGGTACCCGCCCGCGAGCGGCAGCAGCCAGGCGGGCAGCGATTGGTGAAACCAGGTGAGCGTACCCCAGCCGCCGTAGATCGCTACAGCGACCAGCAGCGTCGGCCACTCGACGGCCGGACCCGTGGGCGCGCGGCGGTGGGCCGCTGCTGCCTTGCGTCCCTGTTGCTGAGCTTCCGCCGGTAGCCGTTCAGTCGATCGAGTTGTTGTTGTCGATGGCGATGGCGGCATACACGGATCATCGGCATCAGGGTGTGTTGACTCAACGGGTTTTTAGGAACTTTTCATGCCATTAATTGACAATTATCCGAATTGTTGACTTAATTCAATTTCGTTTCACCCGGATCGCCCGTGTGGACAAGAGAGTCATCGCTCACCATTTTCGCGCCCGCCTCGTGGAGGCGATCGAACGCGGCGGCGTCAACCGGGCGCAACTTGCCGAGCGCGCCGGCATCGACCGCTCGACCCTGACCCAGTTGCTGGCCGGGGGCAACGCCCGCATGCCGCGCGCGGACACGGTCGCCGCGCTGGCTTCGGTGTTGCAGGTCAGTCTCGACTGGCTGCTCGGCCTGAGCGCCGAGGACAAGCCGGGCGCGGCGGTGCTCCGCGAGTCCCTGCAGATAACGCCCCGTGCGCGCAGCCCGGCGGACGAGAACCTCGCGCGCTGG
>JBFJWO010000290.1:0-6876 GCA_041623575.1 Gammaproteobacteria bacterium | reverse complement strand
GTTCGGCGACTTTCCCGATGCGCTCGCCTGGGCCGGGATCGCCGTCATCGTCGGCAGCGGCATCTATATCTGGTTTCGCGAGCAACGCCGGGCGGGGCCATGGGCCCAAGCCTAGCCGCGGGCTGCTGCAGCGTTGCGCTGGCCGCGTGGGCTCTCGGCGCGGCGGCGAGCGGGGACCTGCGGGTGGCGACCTGGGGCGGTGCCTACCTGCAGGTGCAGCGTGCGGTGCTGTTCGAGCCGTTCGCGAGACGTTTCACCCTCGACGTCGTCAGCGAAGCCCACCAGGGTAGCCTGGCGCCGCTGCGTGAGGCGCCGCGTGGCGAGCCGCCCTGGGACGTCGTCGCCGTGGACGAACTGGGTGCGGCGGACGGGTGCCGTGAGGGCCTGTTAGAGGCGATCGACGCGCAGGCGTTGGCGCCGGCACCCGCTGGCACATCGGCGGCTGACGACCTGCTCGAGTTCGCCCGCCAGGAGGCGAGGCCCGCGGTGCCGTCCGAGTCGCCGCCCCCGGCTTCCGCGACGGCGTGCGCCGTGCCGAGCGCGCTGCGCTCGCTGATGTTCTACTACCAGCCGAGCGCGTTCCCCTCCGGCCCGCCCCTGTCCGTCGCTGACGTGTTCGACGCCCGGGCATTGCCGGGGCGACGCGCCTTGCCGGCCAGCCCGCGGGGCACGCTCGAGTGGGCTCTGCTGGCCGACGGGGTCCCGGCCGCGGAGGTCTACGCGCTGCTCGCCACCCCGGGCGGCTTGTCCCGTGCGCTGGCCCGGCTGGATGGGCTGCGCGCGCACGTCAGCTGGTGGCGCGAGGTCGACGAGCCGCTGCGGCTGCTGCGCGACGGGCACGTGGTGCTGGCGGCGGGCTTCGGCGAGCTGCTCTCGGCTGCGGTGCTGCGCGGCGAGGTGCGGGCCGAGCCGCTGTGGGCCGGCCAGTTGTGGCAGCTCGACTACTGGGCGGTGGTCGCGGGCACGCCGAACGCCGCCGCGGCGCAGGCGTTCGTGCGCTTTGCGACGAGTGCCCTGCGCCAGGTCGAGTTCGCTCGTCACCTGCCCTACGGTCCGGTCCGGCGTTCGGCTCTGAGCCTCGCACCGCCGGGCCTGGCGCGGCTGCTGCCGAGCACCGCCGAGCGGGTCGCTCTCGGGATGCGTATCGACGCGCTCTGGTGGCGCGACAACGACGCCTTCCTGCGACGGCGCTTCGCCGAGTGGCTGGGCAGCGACGCCCCCGCTCCCGACGAGAGTGTCGTGCCGGCGCCGGCTCCCGCCGCAGGCGGCTTCGAGCCGGGCGGGGACGCCGGAACGCCTGCGACCGCCGCCGACGCGGCGGAGGCGGACGGCGTCGCGCCCGGTGACACCGTCGTCGCGCCCGGTGACACCGTCGTCGATCCCGACGCCGCGGCTGCGCGGGAGGCTGGCACCTCGCCGGGGGACGGCGCGACGCCAGGCGACTGACGTGCCGGTGCTGCTGCTCAAGAGCGATATCGAGCGCCCCGGCTGGCCGGCAGCGTTACGCGCGCGCCTGCCGGACCTCGAGGTGCGCGTCTGGCCCGCGCTCGGCGACCCGGGCGAGATCGACTACGCGCTGGTGTGGAGGCCCGGCGCGGACCTGCTCACCAGGCTGCCCGCCCTGCGCATCATTTTCTCGCTGGGCGCCGGTCTCGATCACCTGCTGAACGAGCGTGTTCGCCTGCCGCCCGGAGTGCCGATCGTGCGCATGGTCGACCCGGCGTTGACCGAGGGCATGAGCGAGTACGCGGTGTACATGAGCCTGCGGTTCCACCGTCGCATGGGCGAGTACGACGCCCAGCAGCGCGAGCGGGTGTGGCGCGTGCTGACACCCCAGCCACGCGCCGGGGAGCGGTGCATCGGGGTGATGGGCCTGGGCGAGATCGGCGGCGACATTGCCGTCAAGCTGGCCGGCCTCGGCTTCGACGTGAGCGGCTGGAGCCGCTCGCCGCGCAAGCTCGAAAACGTGCGCACCCTGCACGGCGAAGCAGGCCTCGCGGCAATGCTGGAGCGCTCGCAGATACTGATCTGCGTGTTGCCGCTGACGGGCGAAACCCGTGGCATCCTCAATCGCGACAGCCTCGGGCGATTGCCGCGGGGCAGCTACCTGATCAACGCCGGGCGCGGCGCTCACCTGGTGGAGGACGACCTGTTGAGCCTGCTGGCGAGCGGCCACCTGGCGGGCGCGGCGCTCGACGTGTTCGAGCGCGAGCCGCTGGCGCCCACGCACCCGTTCTGGGACCATCCGCGGATCGTGGTGACGCCGCACGCCGCCAGCCTCACCAATCCCGAGACCGCCGCGGTCAACATCGTCGACAACATCCGCCGCCAGCGCGCCGGGCAGGCGCTGCGCAACCTGGTCGACCCGGTGCGGGGATACTGAGCCGTGTGCCGCCGTTTGCCTGTACCCGGGCTGGCGAACCGCGCCGCAGGCCGCAGGAGGCCGCCTGTTCACCCGCAAGCCCCGAACGGAGCACCGGCCGCATGAAGCTGCACGCCCGTCACGCGCTGTTGCCCGACGGTTGGGCCGACGACGTGCTGCTGGACATCGAGCCCGCGGGGGATATCGCCCGGGTGACGCGCGGTGCGGTACCGGGCGCACGGGCGCACCGCGTCGAACTGCTGGTGCCCGGCATGGCCAACCTGCACTCGCACGCCTTTCAGCGCGCCATGGCGGGGCTCGCGGAGGTGGCCGGCCCGGGTGAGGACAGCTTCTGGAGCTGGCGCGAGGTCATGTACGGCTTCCTGGCCCGGCTGGGCCCGGACGACGTCGAGGCGATCGCGGCGCAACTCTACGTCGAACTCCTGCGCCACGGGTTCACCGCGGTCGCCGAGTTCCACTACCTGCACCACGACGTCGAGGGACGCCCGTACGCCGAGCGCGAGGAGATGTCGCTGCGCTGCATCGAAGCGGCGCGTGCGTGCGGCATCGCGATCACCCATCTGCCGGTGCTCTATGCCCACGGCGGCTTCGGCGGCAAGCCGCCGGCCGCGGGGCAGCGTCGTTTCCTCAACACGCCCGACGCCCTGCTGGCCATGGCGCAACGCCTGGCCCGGCACTATGCCGGCGATCCCGACGTGCGCATCGGGGTCGCGGCGCATTCGCTGCGCGCCGTCACGGCGACGGAGCTCGCCGCGCTGGTGGAAGGCTCGGGAGAACCGGGTGCGGCCGTGCCGCTGCACGTGCACGTCGCCGAGCAGACGCGCGAGGTCGAGGAGTGCCTCGCCTGGTGCGGTGCCCGCCCGGTGCAGTGGCTGCTCGGCGAGCAGCCGGTGGACGAGCGCTGGTGCCTGGTGCACGCCACTCACGTGGACGAAGGCGAGCTCGCCGCGCTGGCCGCGTCGGGTGCAGTGGCGGGCCTGTGCCCGAGCACCGAGGCCAACCTCGGCGACGGGCTGTTCCCGGCGGCGCGGTTCGCCGCGCTGGGCGGACGTTTCGGTGTCGGTACCGACAGCCATGTCGGCACCAGCCCGGTGGAGGAGTTGCGCTGGCTCGAGTACGGGCAACGACTGGTGCACCGGCGCCGCAACGTGCTGGCCCCCGGTCCCGGCGAATCGACCGGCAGCGCGCTCTACGCGGGCGCCCTGGCGGGCGGGGCGAGGGCCCTCGGGCGGGCCGGCGGGGCGCTCGCGCCGGGCAGGCGGGCGGACCTGGTCGTCCTCGACCACGCCCACCCGGCGCTGCTGGGTCGAGCGCCCGAGCGGGTCTTGGACGCCTGGTTGTTCGCGGGCAACGAGTCGCCGGTCAGCGAGGTCTACGTGGGCGGTCGGCGCGTGATCGAGGACGGTGCCCACCCGCGCTCGGCGGTGGTGAAAGCGCGTTTCGAGCGCTCGCTCGCGCGGTTGCTCGGCGATGCCTGAGAGCGTGCCGGTGTCGCAGCCGTGCCGGGACTACCGGCATATCCGGGTGCGCCCGCTCGGCGGCGCGCTCGGCGCCGAGATCGCGGGCGTCGACCCGGGGGCAGACCTCGATGCGGAGGTGGTGGCCGAGATCCGCGCCGCGTGGCTGCGCCACCTGGTGGTGGTGTTTCGCGACGTCGACCTGCCGCCGCCGGCGTTCATGGCCTTCGCGCGCCGCCTCGCCGAGCCGGCCGAGTACCCCATGCTGCGTGGCCTGCCGGGTTTTCCCTGCATCGTCGAGGTGATCAAGCGGGCCCACGAGCGGCACAACTTCGGCGGCGTGTGGCATTCCGATACGGCCTACCTCGACGAGCCCCCGATCGGGGCGCTGTTGCTGGCCCGCGAGGTGCCCGAGTACGGCGGCGATACCCTGTTCGCCAACATGTACCTGGCCTACGAGCGGTTGTCGCAGCGGCTGCGTGAGGTGCTCGGCACCTTGCGGGCGGTGAACACCTCGGCCAAGGCGCAGGTGTCGCGGACCCGGGCCGCGGCCATCGCCAGCCAGGGCGGCGCACCGACACCTTTGAGCGCCACCCACCCGGTCGTGCGCACCCACTCGGAGACCGGGCGCAGACTGCTCTACGTCAACCCGGCGCACACCGTGCGCTTCGAGGGCATGAGCGAGCGCGAGAGCGCGCCGTTGCTGGAGTACCTGTTCGCCCACCAGACGCGCGCGGCATTCACCTGCCGGGTGCGCTGGCGGCCGGGCAGCCTTGCGCTGTGGGACAACCGGGCCTGCCTGCACCTGCCCCTGAACGACTACCAGGGCCGGCGCCGCGCGATGCAGCGCATCTCGCTCGGGCGCGAGCGCCCGGGGTGAAGCGCGCCGCGACACGCTGCTTGGGAGCGCGCCGATGCTGAGCACGCTGCGATCGGTGGCGTCGCTGTTGCTGAGCTACGGCCTGCTGGTGCTGGCCAACGGCCTGTTCAGCACGCTGCTCGGGGTGCGCACCCGCATCGAGGGGTTCGCGACCGAAGTCACCGGCCTGATCATGGCGGGGTTCTTCGCCGGGTTGCTGCTCGGTGCCTTGTTCGGCGCGCGGGTGGTGGCGAGGGTCGGGCACATCCGTGCGTTCGCCGCCTTCGCCTCGGTCATGTCGGTCACCGCGTTGCTGCACGTGCTGATCGTCGACCCGTGGGCCTGGGTGGCGTTGCGTGCGCTGGCCGGTTTCTGCATGGCCGGCATGGTCATGGTCACCGAGAGCTGGCTCAACGAGCGCGCCAGCAACGCGATTCGCGGCCAGGTGCTGGCGCTGTACATGATCACCAACTATTTCAGCGCCGGTGCCGGGCAGTTCCTGCTGCCGCTGGCCGACCCGGGCGAGTTCCACCTGTTCAGCCTGGTCTCGGTGATCCTCTCGCTCGCGCTGATCCCGGTACTGCTCACCAGCGCTCACGCCCCCACGCCGCCGACGCCGCAACCCGGGAATTTCCGCTCGCTCTACGCGCTCGCGCCGGTCGGCATCGTGGGCGCGGTGTGTACCGGCATCGTGAACGCGGCGTTCAACGGGATGGCCCCGGTGGCCACCCAGAGCCTCGGACTCGGCCTGGTCCAGACCTCGACCTTCATGGGCGTGGCGATTTTCGCCGGGTTGTTGTTGCAGTGGCCGGCGGGGCGACTGTCCGACCGTTTCGACCGCCGCCGCGTGATTCTCGCCGTGGCGGGCCTCGGCTCGCTCGGCGCCGTGGCGATCATCGTGGCCACCCGTCAGGTGACGCCGTGGCTGTTCATCGCCGCGGGGGTCTACGGCAGCGTGACGCTCACCCTGTATTCGCTGTGCGCCGCGCACACCAACGACCGGGCGTCGCCGGAGCAGCGGGTGCAGACCGCCAGCGGGCTGCTGATCGCCTACGGTGTGGGTGCATCGTGCGGCCCGCTGATCGCCGGCGCGGTCATGGGACGCTTCGGCCCGCACGGGCTGTTCGGGATGATCGCGCTGGTGCTCGCCGGGTTTGCCGTGTTTGCCGCGGTACGCCTGCGCCGTCGCCAGCCGAGCGAGGCGGCGAGCCCGTTCGTCCCCGTGCCCGGCGCGCCGCTCACCACGGAGGTGCTGTACGGCAAGGTGCGCGACCAGATGGACAAGGATCTCGGCAGTCTGCTCGTGCGCCGCCGCCGCTGAGTCACGCCCGGGCTTGCGCGTCGCTCAGGCGCGCACCGGCACCGGATTCGCAGGCCGGTACCCGGTGCCCGGTCAGCCATTGCTCGAACTGCGCCGCTTCCAGCGCGGGCGCGAACAGGAAGCCCTGCACCTGGTCGCAGCCGGCGTTTCGCAGCGCCTCCAGCTGCGGCTCTTTCTCCACGCCTTCCGCTATCACCCGCAGGCCGAGGCCGTGCGCCAGTTGCACGATGGCCCGCGAGATCGACAGGTCGCGGCTGCCCGGCGTCAGGTCGCTCATCAGCGAGCGGTCGATCTTAAGGGTGTCGAGCGGCAACCGCTTGAGGTAGTTGAGCGAGGAGTAGCCGGTGCCGAAGTCGTCCACCGCCAGGCGCACGCCGAGACGTTTCAACTCGTGCAGCGCCGCCAGCGTGCCCTCGGCGTCGTCGATGAGCAGGCCTTCGGTGACCTCGAGCTCCAGCGCCGCGGGCGGGACCCCGGTTTCGGCGAGCAGCCCGGTGATGGTCTGGACCAGCGGGCGGCCGCGAAACTGCTGCGGCGAGACATTCACCGCCAGCGTCAACGGCGGCAGCCCGCGCGCCCGCCATTGCGCGAGCTGGCGCAACGCCGTTTCGAGCACCCACTCGCCGATGGCGGCGATGAGGCCGGTCTGCTCGGCCAGCGGGATGAACTCGCCCGGACCGACGTCGCCCAGTTCCTCGTCGTGCCAGCGCAGCAGCGCCTCGACGCCGGTCGGCTGCCGAGCGGCCGTGCTCACAACAGGCTGGTAGTGCAACGCGAACCGGCCCTCGCTGAGCGCCGAGCGCAAGCGGTGCTCGACGCGGAACCGGCGCTGCGCCTGCACGTTGAGCTCGGCGGT
>JBFJWO010000289.1:0-6877 GCA_041623575.1 Gammaproteobacteria bacterium | reverse complement strand
GGCGGCCGAGCGTCCCGTGTTCGTCAAGGACATGTGCTACTACGTCGTCGAGCAGCTGGCCGTCGACAGCGGGTTCCTGCGCCGGATCACCAGCTCCTTCCTGATCCGCGACCCGCGCCGCGCGATCGCCTCCTACCTCGCGCTCGACCCGGGGGCAAGCGCCGAAGAGACGGGCTATGAGGCGCAGTGGCGCGTGTTCGAGCAGGTACTCGCGTTGCGAGGTGCGGTGCCTCTCGTGCTCGACGCGGACGACCTCGTGCGCAACCCGAAAGCGGCCGTGCGTACCTATTGCGACGCCCTCGGCCTGCCGTTCCTCGAAGCGGCGTTGCACTGGCGAGCGGCGCTGCCCGAGTCCTGGCGTTTCGTGGCCGGCTGGCATGGCTCGCTGGCCCGCTCGACAGGGCTCGGCGTCGGCCGCCAGGAACCGCCGCCGCCCGATCTCGACAGCCACCCACGCCTGCGTGAGCTGGTCGAATCGCAGGCGCCCTGGTATCGGCGCCTGCGGGCGTTCCGGGTGAGCGTGCGGTGAGGGGGGCGTGTCGGAAAAGGTTACAACTGTTGATGCGGATCCTGCGAGGAGGCTTGCAAGCCCCTGATTAAGAGAGGAAATCTAAACTGGCATGCAACTTGTTTGCCCTTTGAGCACAACAAATAGAACCAACAACACCAACCAATCTATAACCGTGGAGTGGGGCACATGACCATGAGAGCATCCGTCGTCCTGGCGAGCGTCGTCGCCGGTTTAGGCCTGGCGCCGCTGGCCAACGCCGCCCTGATCGGGGTGGCCCAGAACGGCCCGGGGACCGGCGACAGCAGCGCCGAAGTCGCGGCGGAGATCATTGCCGCACCCAGCGACGCGCTCGACGACTTCGTGACCAACAGCGCCCAGCAGGGCTTCGACGAGGCCCAGGGCGTGGTGACGACCCGGGACTACACCATGGACGGCGGCACCGTGCTGGCGGCCGGCACCCGCGTCAACAGCCACATGATCTTCCTGAACTCCGAGGGCAACACCCTGGTCACTCACTTCGACGTCGAGTGGGAGTTCGACGGCCTGATCCTCGGCGTGATGTCAGACGGTGGCGGTACGCTCGAAGCCGCGTCCACCGGCGAACTGGGTGCGGCGGGCACCAACTACACTGCGGGCCCCGGCGCGCCGCCATTCACCGCGCGGGGACTCGAAGCCGACGATGGCTACACGATCGACGGCGCCCTTATCACGGTCAACATGCAGGTCACCGAACCCGGCGACTGGATCCGCGTGATCACCGCCGCCGACCCGGTCGTCGCGATCCCCGAACCGCACGGCGTGGCGTTGCTCGGCCTCGGCCTGGTGGCCCTCGGCCTGGTGCGGCGCCGGCGCCTGAACGGCTAGATTTTCAAGCTCTACGTCCTCGTAGCTTACGTAGCAAGCCGCGCCTTCGGGTGCGGCTTTTTTTATGCCCGCCGCTGCTGCCGGCCGTGCCGCCTGCCACGGTTATAATCGCGCCGCATCCCCTGCAGGTCTCACCCGAGCGTTCGGTGCGCGCGCCGTGGCCTGCGCGGGTTCGGACCGCAACCGTTCGACAACCACGGGTAACCGCACTATGGACAAACGACTCAAAGACGCCGGCCTCGCCGTACGCCGGGAAGTGCTCGGCGCGGCCTACGTCGACAAGGCGCTGGCCGGCGCTGACGATTTCAACCGTGACTTCCAGGACCTGGTCAGCGAGTACTGCTGGGGCGTGTGCTGGACCGACGAGACCCTGAGCCGGCGCGAGCGCAGTATCCTCAACCTCGGGATGCTCGCGGCGCTGGGGCGCAGCCACGAGTTCGGGCTGCACTTTCGTGGCGCCCTGACCAACGGCCTGACCAAAGAGGACCTGCGCGCGGTGTTGACCCAGATCACGATCTACTGCGGTGTGCCGGCCGGCGTGGAGTCGTTTCGGATTGCCCGCGAGATCCTCGCCGAAGCCGGGGGCGAAGCGGGCGGCGACTGAGCGATGGCCCGGCCGCGGCGGGCGGGAGAAAAAAAGCCGCGCCGGGTGAGCGGCGCGGCAGCGCTGGGGCGTTGCGGGCGGCATGCAGCCCCGCCCGCACCGCGTCAGGGAGTGAAGACCGGCTCGAAAGCGCCCTGCCAGTTGATGCCGTTGGGGTAGACCGACGGCAGGTAGGTCGCGCCGGCGATGGCGTTGCTGCGCCAGTCGCCCGGGTCGCTGCCCTGGTTGGGCTCCTGGTCGGCGAAGCCGTCGTCGAAGATCGCCGCCAGCAGCGCCGTGCAGTCCTCGTTGAGGCTCTCGCACTTGCCGTTGGCGAAGTAGTCGGCATCGAGCATCAGGGCGGCGACGATCAGGTCGAGCGAGGGGTCGAACGGCTCCCAGGTGCCGCCGCTGGCCGGCGTCGTGCGGTTGCCGCGGTACTCGGCCGCGCTGACCGCCTTGTTGACGTAGTCCCAGGACTGGTCGTCGTCGAAGAAGTAGCGGTCGGTCTTGTCGAACAGGTAGTCGCCCAGGTGGTTGCCGGGGGCGAGTTCCAGCGGCAGCGCCAGGTCGGTCATCATCGCGATGGCGGCGCCTTCGCCGATGCGGTCGCTCACCGTGTACATCCTGAGGTCGGGCTGCTCGCTGATGCCGGGCACCGGCGCGAACTGGCTCTTCATGGCGACCAGGCCGCGGGCGGTGAACACCTGGCCGAGCGGACTCGCGGTCAGGTCGCGGGTGACCTCGATGCGAAAACCCTCCGCCCACTCGTTACCGTCGTCGAAGCGCAGGAACACGTCGGCAGACTGTTGCGCGTCGGTGTAGGTGAAGTCCATGCGCATCATCGACGGGTCGTCGGGGTCGCGGTCGCCGAAGTCCGCCGCCGCGATCACGAGGCGCCCGCGCAGGTCGCCGTTGGCTTCGCGGTGCCAGGAAATGAAGAACCCGGGGTCGTCGGCGGCACTGGGCGGGGCGCTGCGCTCGAAACCGTAGTACATGCGAATGGTGGTCTGCGTGGGGGAGTCTTCGCTGACGCTGTAATGGGTCGGGTCGTCGGGGTCGTAGCCGGGCGCCGACAGGTCGTTGTCGGATTCGCGGATCACGCCGTCGTTCGGTACCACCGCGGCGATGTCGATCAGGGTGTCGCCGATGCAGGTCCAGGCGGCGACCGCGGAGACCATGAACTTGGTCATCTCGTAGCCGTTGCGCAGCGGGTCGTCTTCGTCCGCGCCGTTGAAAGCGCAGGGCTCGCCGGTGGCGGCGGGGCCCGCGCGGCCCGCGCTCAGCGCCGCCAGCGGTCGCCCGCCGGTCAGGCTGTCCGGCAGGTCCATCGACAGGCGCAGCGCCGGCGGTGTCTCGCCGCCCCCGTCGTCGCCGTCGCCGGCGGAGTCGCAGCCCGAGAGCAGGAGCAGGGCAGCGGCGGCGAGGCCGAGCCCGGCGGACAGGGAGTGAGAAAAGTGTTTCATGGGTGTTGGCTCCGTGAGACGGTTGCAGTCGAGTCGCTCAACGACAAGACACCGCGGCGGGCCGGATTTGAAGACGCCCGGCGCGAGGGGGGTTTCAAATCCCCCGCTCGCCCGCGTCTAATAACGACCGTCCAAGGCAACCGGTAAGCTCGATGTCGCTCCCCGATTCGTTGCGCATGCTGCTGGCGTCGACGGTGCTCGCAACGGCGGTCGCCGACGCGCAGTCGCTGGTGCCGCCACCCGACCCGGCCGAATCCATCGTCTACTGGCAGCGCCACGCCGTCGCTCCCGAGTCGGACCCGGCCGTCGGGCGGGCGCAGCGGGTGTTCGAGTTGCTGCTGCAGGGCTGGGACTCGGCCCGCCTGGAGCCCGCCCTGCACGTCGTCGCCTCCGGGGCCGGGCCCTGGGCGGCGTCGCTGGACGACGGCAACATCCTGCTGAGTCGTGCCGCGCTGGACACCATTGCAGCCTTCGGCCCCCGGCGTGCGCCGCACCTGCTGGCGTTCGTCCTGGCCCACGAGCTCGCGCACCAGCGCGCGGACGACCTCTGGCACCGGCGCTTCTTCCGCCTGGCCGGCACCCAGACGCGCGAGATCCAGGTGCGCCTGGTCGAAGGGATGCGGTTCGACGAACGCGACCTCGGCGCGCTCGCCGAGCGCGAGGCGCGCGCCGACCACGACGGCCTGGTGCTGATGGCAAGCGTCGGCTTCGATCCCTACCAGGTGCTCGACGGCAAGGACTTCTTCACCGCCTGGGTCGAGAGCCTCTGGGAGCAGCCGTGCGAGGCCCAGGCCGGCAGCCGCGAGGCGTGCCGGCAGGCGCGCAACCGGGCCCTTCGCGCGCGCGTTCAACTCGAGCGCGTTGCCTCCCAGGCCACGCTCTACGAACTCGGCGTGCAGTCGCTGGTCGCGGGACGCTACGACGAGGCGCGCCGCCTGCTGGTCGCGTTCGGGCGCGACTACCCGAGCCGGGCGGTGCTGACCAGCCTCGGCAGCAGCTATCTGGCCGAAGCGTTGCAGCAGTACCGCGAGATCCTGGCACGCGGCCAGATACGACGGCTCGGCCTGTTCTACCCGGTGTGGCTGCAGGCGGGCGTGGAGGCGACCCCGATCGACCCGGGCGCGGTGCGAGGTGCCGCGGGATCGCCGCTCCCGGGGCGTATCGTCAAGCTGCTGCACGAGGCCAACCGCTACTTCGAGCGCGCCCTGCGCCTGGAACCGGGCCACCGCGACGCCTACCTCCTGCTGGCCGTGAGCCACCTGCTCGAAGGCAACCCGTACCTCGTGCGCGGGGTCGTGCAGGGTCGCTACCTGCCGGCCTTCGGTGACGACGCCGATGCCCGTCTGCTGCTGGCCATGACCCAGGTCCTCGAGGGCGACCTCGCGGGCGCGGCGGTTCGCTTCGACGCGCTGCTCGACGAGCTCGACGGCCTGCGCTCGGCCATGCCGGCGGAACTGCTCTACTACGCGACGTACCACAACGCCGCCGCGGTGGCCGCCGAGCGGGGCGAGACGGGGCGTGCGCGTGCGTTGTGGCAGCAGCTGGCCGGGCACGCCCGGCGCAACGACCGGGGGCTCTTGTTCCAGCTGGCGGTGGCGCGACTGAGCCCCGGCGCGCGTGCGCCCGCCGCTCCGCGCGCGCCGCTGCTGGTCGCCGGTGCACGACCGGGCGAGAAAGCGGGCGCCGGCCTGAGGGCGAGCCGCTCGTTCGAAACCCGGCGCCTGTGGGTCGACGGCACGCCGCTCGACGTTCTGCGCGGCGCCGACGGGGCACGCCTGGCGGTGGACGACGGCGGTGTCGTGCGCCACGCCTGGCAGGTGCCGCCCGGCACCGCGCCGCTCGCCGGGCTGGCGATCGGCGACGAGGCCGGGCGGGCGCTGAAGCTCTTCGGGTTGCCTACCCGGCGCCTGCACCTGCTGTCCGGCGACTACCTCGCTTACGACCGTCTCGGCGTGGCCGTGCACGTCGTCGCCGGCGAGGTCGAGGGGTGGTTCCTGTATCCGCCCTCCTGAAGGCCGCTACAATGCGCCGGGCCGACACGGAGTGACCGCCTTGCCCGACGTGAGTCCCGGCCCGGACGCGGCCGCGAGTCTGGCCCTGGCGCGCGCTGCCGCCGGGGGTGACAGTGCCGCTCGTGCCGAGGTCGCGCGCCTCGCCGACCCCGTCATTCGTTACCAGACCGAGCAGTTCTGCAAGCGTTTCTGTCACGACAACCGTTTCAGGTACGCCTGTACGCTGCAGCGGCCCTGGGGCTCGGCGCCGCCCGGCGCGCCGCTGTGCGAGTGGGGCAATGCCAGCTACGGCTGGATGCTCGACGACCTGTGCAGCGAACGACGGCTGGGGCGCTTCGAGGGCCGTGGCCAGGCCGGGCTCGGCGCCTGGTTCTACCAGATCGCCAATTCGCTGCCGTTCTACGAGCGCTGGAAGAACTGGCGCTTCGGGCGACGCGTGCACGTGCCGGCCTACGTCGCCGAGCTCGGTCCGCTCGCCGCGCGCGTGTTCCTCGCGTTGCGCAATGGCGACGCCTCCCCACTCATCGCCCAGCAACTCGGCTGCGCGCAAGCCCAGGTCGACGAGCTGGCGCGTCGCATCGTCGGCGAACTCGCGGGTCGCGGGCGCCTCTACCTGCTGGATCCGCCGCGCGGCGAGTCCCTGTCGGCCCCGGACGGCGAGGGCGGCGGCGGCGGGCAACGCGACCTGCCGAGCCTCGACCCTTCGCCCGAGCAGGCCGAATGGCGCACGCGACTGGGTGAGGTGTGGCCGCAACTCAGCGTCACCGAGCAGTTCGTGCTCGAGGCGATGGTGATCGACGAGCGCGAAGCGAACGATGTCCTGCAGGCGCTCGCGCTGCTCGACCTGCCCGTCGCCGAAGGCACGCCGGCCTCCGCCACCAACCGTCAGCAGCTCTACTACTTCCGGCGCAAGACGCTGGCGCGCCTGGCGCGGCTGATGGAGGCGGGATGAACGCGGGTTTCAAATCGACGGCGCGGCCGTGTCTGTTGTTAGCACAGGCGCAATCGCGACACCCACGGGACCGGCCATGCTGATCGACACTGCTGTTTTTCCGCACTCGCCGCGCGGCGCGGGACCGGCCCGTCGCCAGCTACCCCGCGGCGACGCCGTCGACAAGGCCAGCCGGCCCGTCAGCGGGCCGGGAATGACCGTACCGTCGGCGCCGATCGCGGGGTACGCGTCATGAGCGGGTCGCCTCACGTGCCGCCCGAGGTGCTGGCCGAGTTCCTCGACGCGCCCGGCGATGCCCGCCATCGCGAAACCGCCCTGCATCTGGCGACGTGCCGCCCCTGCGCGGCCGCGGCGGACAGCCTTTGGCGGCTGCGCGAAGAACTGCGCCACCGGCCGCCGGGCGCCGCGGGCGAAGCCGAGCACGACGCCGAGGTCCACGCGGCGGTGGATGCCGCCCTCGACGGTGCGCGGGCCTCGTTGCGCGAGACG
>JBFJWO010000288.1:0-6878 GCA_041623575.1 Gammaproteobacteria bacterium | reverse complement strand
GCGCACGGTCCATGTTGGAGTCGGCGACGCCGGTGATCAGGTTGGTCGCGCCGGGACCCAGGGTGCCGAGGCACACGGCCGGGTTGCCGGTCAGCCGCCCGTAGATCTCCGCCATGAAGGCCGCGCCCTGCTCGTGGCGGGTGAGCACGAAGCGGATCTTCTCCGATCGCTCCAGCGACATCATGAAGTCGGCGTTTTCCTCGCCGGGCACGCCGAAGATGTACTCTATCCCTTCGGCCTCCAGGCACTCGACGAACAGGTCGGACGCCTTGACGGGATCGCGGCTGGCTCGGGTCTGGTCGGGGCTGCTCATGGTGTGGTCTTCCGCGTCTCTCGGCGGCGACGGGCGGGCCGTGCACTCGGTGGAATGCCGCGGCATTCCCGGCCGGCCTCCGCCGCCGGGCCTACTTCGCGCGCGCGAGCTGCTCGAGGGTAAAGGTGTAGCTCACCTTGTCCAACGGCTTGTGACACGCCAGGCACACGGCCTGGTTGGTGGAGCGTGGCGCTTTCTCGGCGCTGAACACGGCGTAGTTCCAGTCCTCGTTGCGCAACATCTCGGGGATGTCCTTGCCCCAGCCCGCCGCGCGCGCCATGCCGGTGTAGAAGATCAGCTTGGCGGGCTCGAAGAAGCCGTCCGCGCCGGTCACCGGCTTGCCGTCGGCGCCCTTCTTAGCGGCGTAGACCTCGGCGAGGATCACCGAGCCGTCGGGCAGCGCCCGCCCGTCCCTCGCGGCGCGCACGGCCACGTCGTTGGCGAAGTAGTGCCGCACCTGTCCGCGGTCGGGGAAATCGATGGTGTGATAGCGGGTGAAGGTCGTCTCGTAGCCCTGCGGAAAGGACATGTGCGAGGTGGCGACGCTCGCCAGCAACTCCGATTTCGCGCCCGGACCGGCGCCGGGCAGAGAGGCGAAATAGGCGGCCAGGTCGGCGATCTCCGTTTCGCTCAACTGGGCGGCGATGGCGTTCATGACGGCGTGCTTGCGCTCGCCGCTCTTGAGCGCCCCGAGCTGCGCTTCGAGGTAGGGTGCGCGTTGCGCCGCCAGGTGCGGCACGTTGTCCGCGACGCTCACGCCGTTGGCGCCGTGGCAGGCCGCACAGACGGTGCTCGCCTTGAGCCGGCCCGCTTCGATATCCGCAGCCTGTGCCAGGGGTGCGATGGCGAGGGCGATGCAGACGATCAGTTGCTTTTTCACCGGTCTTCTCCCGTGACACGGTTGGCGGGCACACAGTATAGACCAGCGCCGTGAAGCCCGGTCCAGGCCCGGCGGGACGCGGACGCGGATCGCGGGTCAGGGCCCCGCGCGCAGCCGCGCGACCCGCTCGGGGTCGAGGTGTACGCCCAGACCCGGGCCGTCGGGGAGTCGGATGAAGCCCGGTTGCGGCCACAGGTCCTCGACCAGGACGTCGTCGGCCGTACCCATGGGTTTCATCGAACCGATCTCGTGGGGGGCGGCGAGGTTCGCGGCGCAGGCCGCCAGCTGGGCTTCGGCGACCGCCGCGAGGCCCATCTCGAAGACGTGCCCGAGCACCGCCGTCAGTCCGGCGGCCTCCAGCATCGCGATGATCGCGCGCGCGCCGTCGAGGCCGTGCTTGGTCACCTTGACCTTCATGCGGTCGGCCGCGCCGAGACGGATCACGTTCATGGCCTCGAGCGGGGTGGCGACCATGTCGTCGGTCATCAGCGGCACGCCGACGGCGTTGCGCACTTCGCGCATGCCGAGAATGTCGCGGCGTGCTACCGGCTGTTCCACATGCTCGATGTCGTAGCGTTCGATGGCGCGAATCAGCCGGATCGCGTCGGCGGCCCGGTAGTGGTCGTTGGCGTCCACGCGCAACGCGGTCTGCGCTCCCATGGCCTCGCGCACCGCGGCCACCCGGGCGATGTCGCTCGAGACGGTCTCGCCGACCTTGATCTTGATCGCCTGAAATCCCTCGGCGACCTCGGCGGCGGCCTGTGCCGCCATCGCCTCGGGTGCCATGATGCCGACCACCGGCCCGATCACGGGCACGCGCTCGTGCACGCGCCCGCCGAGCAGGTCGGTCAACGGCACGCCGAGCGCGCGCGCCTGCAGATCGTGCAATGCCACGTTGACCGCGGCCTTGGTCCAGGGGCGCTCCTTGAGCGCGGCCTCGATTCGGGCGCAGGCCAGGTTGCGATCGGCGACCGCCACGCCCACCAGCGCCGGCGTCACCGCGTCGCGAACCGCCGCGGCGATCTCGTCGGCGAGTTCTTCCGGTTTGCCGGGCGGGGCACAGACGATCTCGCCGATACCCTCGATACCCTCGTCCTCGCTCAGCAGGCGCACGATGGTCGACGTGTGGGTCCGGGTGCGGCCCTCGGAGATGCGGAAATCCCGCGCGCCCGCGACCTGCACCCGGATCGCTTCCACGGCGCGGATCTTCAGTCGCTTGCTCACCTTCGCCGCCCCCTCACGCCGGGAAACGCTGCACCTGGAACTCGCGTCCGCGCAGCATGTCGTCCAGCGAGCCGAAGGCGTTCATGTAGTGACCGGTGAACCCGGTCGCTTCCACGCGGCGGAACATGTCGGTCCAGTCGATGATGCCTTCTCCCGGCTGCAAGTGCACTTCGTACTCGCCGTTGTTGTCCGCCATGCGCACTTCGCCGAGGCGCGCGCTCGGGCCGTGGTCGAGAAAGCCCGCGATGCCTTCCGGCACCAGGGTCGCGTGATTGATGGTGAACGACCAGCCCAGGTTGGGCGAATCCAGCCGGTCGAAGTAGTAGTTGGTTTCCTCGACCGTGTGGGCGAGGTAGTGGACCTCGGCGCGATCGGGTTCCCAGTTGAGGTTCTCCAGCAGCAGCTGTGCGCCCTTGCGCTCGGCGTAGTCGCACATTCTCTTGAGCCGCTCGACGCCGGTCTGCATGCGCTTGGGGACGTCGTCGGTGAAATGGTAGCCCGCGTGCACGACGATCCACTCGGCCTGCAGCAGGGCACACGCGTCGATGTAGGCCCGCAGGTAGGCATCGACCGCCTCGTCGACGAACGGCGAGTACTCGGAGATGTTGACCGCCGACAGGGTGTGCAGGCCGAGGTGGATCCCGTTCGCCGCACACCGCTCCCGTAGAGGGGTGCAACGTCGCTCGTCGAAGCTCTGCAGGGCGTTGGGCTCGACGTCGATCTGGCAATCGATGTAGCGCACGTCGTTGTCGATGGCCCATTGCACGGCGTCCTCGACAGACAGCTTGCGCCCGCAATCGACGCCGATCCGGTCTCTGATATTCATCACTCTCTCTCCGTCGATGGTCAGTCGCGCACCAGCCCGGGCAGCCAGGTGGCAACCGCGGGGACGGCGATCGCGATCAGCAGGAACGCGACGATGCCGAGCAGGAAGGGGGTGTTGGCCCGCAGGACGCGGATCTGGTCGACCTGCGCGATCCGCCCGGCGATGATCAGCGCGATGGCCATCGGCGGGGTGACCTGGCCGATCACCACGGCGATGACCATCAGCACACCGAAATGGATGAGGTCGATCTGGAAGGCGATCAGCGTCGGCAGGATGATCGGCAGCAGCACCGGTATCAGCGGGTCGAGGATCATGCCGGCGAGTATCGCCAGCGCTACCAGCGAGAGGATGCGCAGGTACTCGCTGTCCACCGTCACCAGGTCGATCAGGCGAACCAGCGCGTCGGGCACGTGGGCGTTGGTCAGCCCCGCGCCCAGTGCGAACGACAGGCCGACAATGATCAGCAACTCGCCCGACAATTGCACCGCGTTGACCAGCACCCGGTAGAGTTCGCGCAGGCTCAGCGCGCGGTGCACGAACACCGCCAGCACGAACGCGTACATCACCGCGAAGGCGCCGGCTTCCGAAGGCGTGAACACGCCGATCACCAGGCCGCCGACGATGATGATCGGCAGCCCGAAAGAGAGCAGCGCGCGGCGCCCGCAACGCCACACTTCCTCGAGCGCGAACGCGGAGTAGGGCAACCAGCCCCGTTTGCGCGCAAGCCAGGCGACGATCAGCATCTGCGACAGCCCGAGCAGCAGCCCGGGTATCAGCCCGGCCAGGAACAGCGCGCCGAGCGAGACGCCGGTCACCGCCGAGTACAGGATCATGGGCGAACTCGGCGGAATCATCGGCCCGATGCCCGCGGACGAGGCGGTCAGCGCGGCGGCGAAGTCCGGCGGGTACTTGTTGGCCTTCATGGCCGGGATGACGATCGAGCCGGTGCCGGCGAGATCGGCGGTGGACGAACCGATCATCCCGCCGAAGAACATGCTGGTCAGCACGTTCACGTGGGCGAGTCCGCCGCGCAGCGATCCGACCATGGCGCGGGCGAACTCGAACAGCCGTGCCGAGATGCCGCCGGCGTTCATCAGGCCGCCGGCCAGGACGAACAACGGCAGTGCGATCAGCACGAAGCGGCCGAGCCCGGACATCATGGTCTGGGGCAGGGTCAGCGCCCACGCCCCCGACAGGTAGAAGTTGAGCATCACGGCCGCGGCGATGGACACCAGCATCGGCACGCGCAGCACGAGCAGCAGGCACAGCACGGCAACCGACAGCGCCGCGCCGCCGAGCCCGGTCACTGCCGGCGCCCCGCGTCGCGATGCGCGCGCCGGCGCGCGTGCCACTCGCGGTAGAACTCGGCGGCGAACGCCGCCGCGGCGCCCACCGCGCCGAACACGAGCGCCGAGGTGGACCAGCCGGTCGGGATCTCGACGTAGAGTGCGACGTCGCCGCCGAACAGGCGCACGAAGTCGAACGACACCCAGCCCATGAACAGCAGCACCGCGATGCTGAGCGCATAGCCGAAATTGGCGACCGCGCCCCGGGCGCGCTCGGGGATGCGCTCGAAGAAGAAATCGATCCGGATCATCGTGCCGCGGCGCACGGCGAGGAACACGCCGGTCATCGCGAGCCAGGGCATCGCCATCTGCACCATCTCCTCCGCCCAGATGAAACTGTAGTTCAACGCGTAACGGGACACGGCGTTGGCGAAGATCACGAGCACGATCGCCACCAGCACCGTGACCCCCAGCACCTCGACGGTACCGTTGATCAGGCGCGCGGCGAGCGGCAGCCCTTCGTCGGGGTTGCGCAGTTCGAGGCTGCGGGTGGCCGCCCCGATGCGCTCGGCGAGTTGCTCGGCCTCCGGTCGCGTTTCAGGCGCCGGTGCCGAGCCGGATGATCGGGTCGAATCGCTCATGGCGTGTGTTCGGCTCGCGCGCAAGCGGGCTGGCCCGCGTGGGTGGGCATCGGGATCGCGTGGGCAAGCGGGAGGCGCCGGCGCGCCTCCCGCGTTCGGGCGTCAGCGGCTCGCCGCCTCGACGAACTTGGCCGCGAAATCCTCGCCGGCGATCTTGCCGATCTCCCGGGCGATCGGAATCGCTGCGGCCTTGAAGGCAGCCGAGTCGATCTCGTTGAACGCGACCCGGCCCTTGGACAACTCGACGATCTCCTTCTCCAGGCGGGCGTCGTTGTCGGCGCCGTACTGGCGGCTCATGAGCACCGCCGTGCGCGCGGCATTGTGGACCTGCTCTTTCTGCTTCGGCGTCAGCGATTCGTAGCGGCGCAGGTTCATCACGAAGGTGATGGGCGTATAGACGTGGCGCGACTTGGAGATGTACTTCTGGACCTCGAACCACGACATCTTGCGGATGTTGCCGAACGGGTTCTCCTGCCCGTCGATCACGCCCTGCTGCAGGGCCAGGTAGATGTCGCCCATGTTCATCTTGATGGGCGAGGCACCGAGCATCTGGAACGACAGGATCCGGGTCTTGCTGCCCGGGGTGCGCAGCTTGATGCCCTGCAGGTCCTCGGGCTTGACGATCGGGCGCACGTTGTTGGTGATGTGGCGAAAGCCGATCTCGCCGAAGCCGAGTACCTTGAGCCCGGCGGCGGCCTGGAAGGATTCGTCCAGTTCGTCGCCGATCGGCCCGTCGAGCACCTTGCCCGCCTGCTCGCGGCTGGTGAACAGGAACGGGATGTCGAACACGGCGTACTTGGCGTCGAGTTGCACGGCATCGGAGCCGATCGGGATGACGTCGAGCTGCCCCGTGCGGACCTGTTGCATGTGCACGATCTCGTCGCCCAGGGTGCCGCTGTCGAAGTACTCGATCTGGACGGCGTCGCCCATCTCGACTTGCAGCGCGTCGCGGAACGCGGCCAGCATGTGCTGGGTGGACGCGCCGGGCGTGCTCTCTACGGACAGGCGCAACTTCAGTGGCTGGGCGTGTGCGCCGGCGGCGGCGAACATGCCCAGGGCCAGCGCCAGCAATGCGCCGCGCACGGGTTTGTCGATCGTTGTTGCCATCTTCCCCTCCAGTGTCGTTTGAACGCTCGCATCGCTGCGAGGCCGGCGTCGGGCACGCCCCGATCATCGTCGGGAAAGGTCGTGCCGCGCGCCGTCGCGTGTCCCTCGACGGGACATCGGCGTCCAGAACCGTTGTCGAAGCGTGTCCGCCGACACTCGGATGCGACGCGCGGACGGCGGGAATACTGACACCCAACGCGGTACGGTTCAAGCGATCCGGGGGCGTCGCGGCCCCCGCTGCCCGCCGTGCTCGGGTGTGCTCGCTCAGGCTTTGCCCTTGCCGGGTACGAGCGCCAGCCAGTGCATGGGGAGATCGAACGGTAAGGCGACCTTGCCGGTCAACACGATTGCGGTGACTACCGCCAGATTAAGCGGGACCAGCCCTGACCGGGCGCCGACCTCAGCCGTCGTAAGGGAGGCCGATGTACTCCCAGGCCAGCGCGTGCTGGGCGGCCTCGGAGCGCAGCAGCAGGTCGTAGTCGCTCTGACGGAGCTTGTGCGCGAACGGGTCCTCGTCCGGGAACACGTGCAGCAGCCGGGTCAGGCGCCAGGTGAGGTTTTCCGCCGCCCACACGCGATTCAGCGCCGTCTCGGAATAGGC
>JBFJWO010000287.1:0-6884 GCA_041623575.1 Gammaproteobacteria bacterium | reverse complement strand
GGGCCCGGGCCCGCCGCCAGGCCGCCAGCGGGGCGCCGATGGCCGCGCTCAGTCGCTCGGTGAGGAGCAGGGCCGGGTTGCCGCGGGCCTTGGCAAGATGCGTGTTCATGATAGATCTCCTATACTTCGCCGAAGCGTGTTCGCTCTGCACGTCGGGCATTTTCTGAGCTACAAGGGCGCGCGACAAACGAATTGATCTTTCAGCCGGTGTAGTTTTTTTTTACTGAAGTCATGCCCCGAGGGCTGCCGCCCCTGAACGCTCTGCGGGCCTTCGAAGCCGCCGGTCGCCACGCGAGCTTCAGCAAGGCCGCGGCAGAACTGCACGTCACCCCGGCCGCCGTCGGTCACCAGATCCGCCAGCTCGAGGACTTCCTCGGCGTGGCGCTGTTCACGCGCCTCAACCGGGCGGTGCGCCTCACCGAATCCGGCGAAGCCCTGCTGCCGGCCGCCCGCGAGGCTTTCGAGCGCCTGCGCGGCGGGGTCGAGACGGTGCGCCGCCTGCAGGCGGCCCGGGCGCTGGTGGTGAGCGTGGTACCGTCGTTCGGGGGCAAGTGGCTGCTGCATCGCCTCGAGGGATTCCGGGCCCGCCACCCCGACATCGAGGTGCGCATCCACGCCTCCGCCCGGGTGGTCGACCTGGCCGGCGAAGACATCGACCTGGCCATCCGCTACGGCCTGGGCGACTACCCCGGGCTGCGCGTGGACTGCCTGCTCGACGACGAGATCGTGCCGGTCTGCAGCCCGCGACTGCTGCGCGGGCGCCACGCCTTGCGCACCCCGGCGGACCTGCGCCATCACCTGCTGCTGCAGGCCGAGTGGAACCCGCGCTACCCGACCTGGCCGGACTGGGCGATGTGGCTCAAGGCGGCGGGACTGGAGGGCCTCGAGGTGAGCTACAGCGCGAGCTACAGCGGCGATGTCGACACCCTGCTCATCGGAGCCGCCGTCAACGGCGAGGGTGTGGCGCTCACCAGCCGCGTGCTGGTAGCCGAAGACCTCGCCGCCGGGCGCCTGGTCTGCCCGTTCGCCACCGCGGTGCCGCTGGATTTCTGCTACTACGTCGTGAGCCTGCCGGACGCCGCCGAGATGCCCCGCATCAAGGCGTTCCGCGAGTGGCTGCTGAGCGAAGCCGCGCGCTGAGCGTCAGTACTCGAGCGTGCGCTGAAACGCCGGGCGCGCCAGCATTCGCTCGAGGTAGGCCTCGCTGACGTCGGCGCCGAGCGCGATCCCGGCGCCGCGCGCCCAGTTGAGGGTGTGCGAGACCAGGATGTCGGCCAGGGTGAACGTCGCCCCGACCATGAACTCGCGACCTTCGAGGTGTCGGGCGAGAACCGCCGCCGGCGCCTGCCACTCGTACTCGGCGACTTCGCGCATACGCTCGAGGCGCCATTCGCGGGGCAGCGCGAAGCGATGCTTGGCCAGGTTCCACAGGGGCTGCTCGAGTTCCCCCACCACCCAGAACATCCACTGCCGGCACAGGGCGAGCTCGCGGCTGCCGGGCTCGGGCAGCAACCCGGCGGCCGGGAACCTGTTGGCCACGTAGTCGCAGATCGCCGCCGACTCGAACAGCGTCAGGTCGCCGTCCACCAGCGCCGGCACCTTGCCGTTGGGGTTGACGGCCAGGAACTGCGCGCCGCGGTGCTCGCCCGCGGCAAGGTCGAGCTTGCGGAACTCGAACTGCGCGCCCGCCTCCAGCAGCGCCCGCAGGGGCCGGCGGGTCCGTGACGATGCGACGCCGTAGAGTTTCATGATCGCCCGCCCCGCACTGCGGTCACCGAAGTCCCAGGTAGAGCACGTAGAGGTAGGCCGAGCCGACCGCCAGCGCGACCGCGATCAGCAGCACGACCAGCACGATCGCGGCGACCCGGGCGACTGCCGACACCGGCCGCCCGGGCACACAGTGCGGTATCAGGTTGAACGCGAGGCCGCCCAGCACGATGAGCCCCGCGCCCAGCGTGTAGAGCGCCTGGGCGAAGGGCTGGAAGATGAACGCCAGCGCCAGCAGACAGAGCGCGATGATGCTGTGCTCGATGGCGCGCGCCTGGCGCTCGCTCATTCCGGCCTCCTCCGGGCGCCGGGCCTCACTCATGGCTCACCCGCCGCTCGTCGCCGTCGAACACGTGGGTCTGGCCGGGCACGAAACGCACGTGCACGTTGGCACCGGGCGCCGGTTGCCGCTGGCGCGGCACGACGATGCGCAGGTCCCGCTCGCCGTCGGCGAGGTGCACCAGGGTCTCGGCGCCCATCGGCTCGACCACGTCGACGGTCGCGGGCAGTGTGTCCCCGGCTTCCCGATCGGTCAGCTCGAGTGCGCGCGGGCGCACCCCCAGTGTGACCGGCGCGCCGGCCTCCAGCGCCTGCACCGCCGGGTCGACGGCCAGGCTCAGGGAACGCGCACCGATCTCGAAGCGCGTGCCCGCGGGGGCGCTGCCGCGCACCGTGGCCGGGACGAAGTTCATCTGCGGGGTCCCGATGAAGCCGGCGACGAACAGGTTCGCCGGCGCGGCGAAGATCCCGTGCGCGGTCGCGACCTGCTCGATGCGCCCGTCGCGCATCACCGCGATGTTGTCGGCCATGGTCAGCGCCTCGAGCTGATCGTGGGTGACGATCACCGTCGCTTTCCTGAGGCCGTTCAACACCTCCTTGATCTGGCCGCGCATGGTTTCGCGAAGCTGCACGTCGAGCCGGCTCAGCGGTTCGTCGAACAGGAAGCAGGTGGGCTCACGCACGATGGCGCGCGCCACCGCGACCCGTTGCAGCTCGCCCTCGGCGAGCTGCCGGGGCTTGCGCCCGAGCAGGCCTTCGAGCTCGAGGATACGCGCGACGCGCGCCACCCGTTCGGCGATCTCCGCGGCGCTCGCCCCTTCGGCGTGCAACGGGAAAGCGACGTTCTCGCGCACCGTCAGGCTCGGGTAGAGGGCGTAGAACTGGAACACCATGGCGATGTCGCGATCGCGCGGCGCCAGGTGCTCGACCCGCCGCCCGCCGACCTCGATACGCCCGGCGGTGACCGACTCGAGGCCGGCCACCATGCGCAGGGTCGTGGTCTTGCCGCAGCCCGAGGGACCGAGCAGGCACAACACCTGCCCCGCCTCGACGTCCAGGCTGACGTCGTCCACCGCCAGCAGCTCGCCGAAACGCTTGCTGAGATGGCTGAGCGAGATGTCGGACACGCTCGCGCTCAGTTGCGGATCGTGCCAAAGGTCACGCCGCGCAGCAGTTGCTTCTGCAGCACGAAGGTGACGACGAACACCGGGATCAGGAACAGGCAGACGATCGCCGCGAGCAGACCGTAGTCGACGCCGATCTCGCCGCCGATGGTGCGCGCCATGGCCACCGGGACCGTACGCGTGTCGGTACCGGTGAGCAGCAACGCGAACAGGAACTCGTTCCAGGTCAGGATCAGCGCGAACACCGCGGTGGCGGCGAGCCCGGCCTTGATCTGCGGCAGGCAGATGCGCAGGAACACGCGCCGCTCGGGGCTGCCGTCCATACGCGCGGCGTCTTCCACTTCCGGGTTCAACTCGTCGAAGAAGCTCTTGATCATCCAGATCGAGAACGGCAGGTTGAACGCGGTGTACAGCAGGATGATACCGAGGTAGGTGCCACTCAGGCCGGTCACGCGGAACATGAGAAAGATCGGGATGATGACCACGATGGGCGGCAGCATACGGGTGGTCAGGATGATGAACAGGTAGGTGTCGTTGCCGCGCAGCGGGTGGCGTGAGAACCCGTAAGCCGCCAGCGTGCCGATGATCAACGCCAGCGTCACGCTGACGGCAGCGACGAATACGCTGTTGAAGAAGAACAGCCCGAACCCGGTGCTGAACGCTTCCGTGCTGCCGACCGCCGAGCGCGAGAAGACGTTCGCGAAGTTCTCGAGCGTGGGCGAGAACCAGAACTTCGGCGGCGTCGCCAACGCGTCTGCGCGGGTCTTGAACGCGGTCAGGATGATCCACAGCACCGGGAAGAAGTAGATCAGCGAGACGACGCCGACGAACACGGTCCAGCCGTAACCCGCCTTGCCGATCTGACGCCCCGCGCGCATCAGCCCGGCCCCCGCCGCCGGTGTATGGAGTACAGGTACAGGTTGGTCAGCACGATCACCACGAACAGCACGATGTAGGCCAGCGCCGAGGCCTGGCTGGTGCGAAAGAACTGAAACGCCATGCGGTAGAGGTACACCGCGATGGTCTCGGTCGAGGAACCGAGGCCGCCCTCGGTGATCAGGTACACGATATCGAACAGCTTGAACGTCTCGATGGTGCGAAACAGGATCGCCAGCAGCAGCAACGCCTTGATGTAGGGAAAGGTGATGGTGGTGAACCGACGCCACGCGGAGGCACGATCGATCTCCGCCGCCTCGTAGAGATCGCGCGGCACACTGACCAGGCCGGCCAGCACCAGCAGCATCACGAACGGCGACCACATCCAGGCGTCGGCGACGACGATACCGATCAGCGCCCCGGCCGGTGTCGCCAGCACCACGTAGGGCTCGCCCGTGAACATCGCGGCGAACTGGCTGACCAGGCCGAAGGTGGGCTCGTAGAAGAGCTTGAAGAACACCCCGACGGCAACGAACGAGAGCATCATCGGCGTGAGCACGAGCATCAGCAGCACCCGGCGCAGGGGAAACTCCTTGGCGAACAGCAGTGCCAGGGAAAAGCCGACCACGACCTGCAACGTGACGCTGGCGCCGACGATCACCGCCGTGGTCTGGAAGCGCTCCCAGACAACCGGGTCGGTGAGGACCTTCTCGTAGTTGTCGAACCACTGGAACGACGGCACCCGCAGCCGGTTCGCGCGGTAGTTGAAAAAGCTCAACCCCAGCGACCACAGCAGCGGGAAGATGTTCATCAGGAACAGCACCACCAGCGCCGGGGTCACCAGCAACGCGCCGCGCCGCTCCGGTGCCAGCAGCCAGGGCAGAAAGCCCCGCACGTGCGCGTCACCGGCCGCGGACGCCGCCGCCTCACGCTGCACGGTGGGAACCGCCCGTGGTGCCCGCGCAAAGGCCGTCGCGCGCGCAATGCATCGCCAGGGTCATCGTGCAGGCAGGCGTTCGGCGGTCCGCGCACCGGGCCGGGCAGCCCGGTGCGCTCACGCGCCGGCGTTACTCGATACGACCGGCATCGCGCAGCAGCTCGTCCTGGAACGCTGCGATCGCATCGAGCGCCGCCTTGGCGGACTTCTGGCCGGTGATCGCCTTGTCGAACTCCTGCTGCTGCTGGGTGAGCAACTCGAAGAATTCGGGAATGTGCCACACGTCACGCTGCCAGGGCAGGTTCGCCACGTGCGCGCGGTTCCACGGCCGGTAGGAATTGTACTCGGGCGAGTTCATCACGCTCTGCAGACCGCTCTGCCCGCCGTTCTTGGCGAACTTTATCTGCACGTCGCGCGACAGCCACCACTTGACGATGTCGAGCGCCTCCTTGATCACCTCGTCGTCGTTCCAGGTCGTCAGCACGAAGGGCTGCCCGCCGATGTTGGCCCAGCGCGATATCTTGCCGTCCGCCCCGCGCCGACCCGGCGACAGCGCGAACCCGACCTTGTCGCTGATCTGGGAGGTCTTCGGGTCGAGCACCGGCTCGGCCAGGCCGACCCAGTCGATGATGGCGCCGACCTTGCCCTGCATGAACAGTTCCTGGATCTGGAAGATGTCCATCTGCCCGGTCTTGTGTGCCGGCGGCGCGTACTGCAGCAATTCGAGGTAACGCTGGAACGCCTGCACGTTCTCGGGCGAGTTGACCACGCCCAGCGCCTTGCCGTGCGGCTCCTTGGTCTCGTCCCAGATGCCCCCGCCCCATTGCCAGAAAAAAGCGTTGATCTGCATGCTGGAGAAGTCGTAGCCCTTGCCGGCCTGGTAGGCGACGCCGTAGAAGTTGTCGTCGGCAATGCCGTTGCCCAGCTTGTCGCCCTTGTTGCGGCGGAAGAACTTGCCGATGTTCTCCCAGGTCCCCCAGTCGGCGTTGGCCCATTCGTCGTAGCTGCAGGGCAGCGGTTCGCCGTACTTGGCCTGGAAGGCCGCGCGCTCGCCGTCGTGGCAGAACAGGTCGGTGCGGAACCATGTCATGTAGGTGTCCGGCATCTGCGGGAAACCGTAGTAGTTGGGCGATTTGTGCGGGTATGTCGAGTAGGCGTCGATCAGCGCCGGGTGCAGGTCTTTCATGAGCGCCTGCAGCGCGGGGTCGGCGTCGATGTACTTGTTGAGCTTGAGGTAGTAGCCGCCCTCGATGAACGAACCCAGCCACTGGCTGTCGGTCACGATCATCTGGTATTTCTGCTCGCCCGATGTCAGGGAGGCCGCGACGCGCTCGTAGAAACTCGGCCACGGGATGAAGTCGATCTCGAGGCTCACGTTGTTGCCGCTCGGCGCCTTGTAGCTGCGGTTCGCCTCCTCCTGCATGAAGCGGGTGGGCGGCCAGTCCGGCGCCGCCATGCGGATCACGATGTCCGCGGCGCCGGCGGCTCGGGGCAGTGCGAGGAGCGCCGCGAACGCCGCGACGAAAAGCAGGGACGTGAATCGTTTCATGGCCGATCTCCCGGTGGAACGGATTCTTGGACGTTTTCGCCGACGCTCGGCGGGCGCCACATGGCCGGCGGTCATTGTCGTTTTCGGGTCGCGCTCGCCCGGTGCCGTGGGTCCCGGTGCGCGGGCTGACCGTTCGACCCGGGCGACACGGTGTGAAACATGCGGCGCCCGGTCATTGCGGCCACGCCGAGTCTTATGGATTTGGTCAGGGCCGTCAACCGATGCGCGTGCCGGACTCGGCATCGAAGACGTGCGCGGCGGCGTTGCGCATCGCCACGCGCAACGGCTTGCCCGCGGTGAAGCCGAGCGCCTCCGCCTCGCCCAGGATCATCTTCAGCAGGCGCTCGCCGGC